>JAZGGY010000085.1:0-4807 GCA_036480675.1 bacterium
AAATCGAGTAGGCGTCGTCGAACACGTTTTTCGCCGCCGGCCGGAACTCGTCATAGGACCACGACGCCGGGATTCTATATTCGGGTTTCCCCGGCAGCCTTTGGCCTACGTCGCGGGGATCGAAGTAAAAGATCAAGTTCTCGCTCAAGGCCGACGCGAGAACTTTTATATCCCGTTCGTTAAAGGAAAGCGCGACGGCCTCGAGCGCTTCCGCCGGCGACTCCGCGCCGGGAGGTTCGGGCGTGGGGCCTTGGGAGCCGTCTTCGCAGCCGAACGCCGCGACGAGCGTAAGGACGCCGCACAACGTCGTTAACCGTTTCATCTCGAAACCTCCCTGAAAAGTATTTACCTGAACGACGCTATAACCCGGCCCAGCGACGCGGCCTCGACGCCCGGATACCCGTCTTCGGCCACGCTCGTGTGGTCCCACCACCCGGTTAGGCGCCAGTACTTTTTGCCTTCCTTGCCGGCGTAACTCTCGAACTCGTAGTCGCAGTACCCTTCGTCGGCGACGTAGCCGCTTAGCTCGTCGACCATTACGCGGAGCGATAACGACACTTTCTCGGCCCGGTACGTTGTTTCGCTCTCGGCCGGCGTCCCGACGCCTTTGGTGGGGATGGCCAGCGAGATCGAGTACGCCAGTATGAACATATTGTCCGTGGCGGTCCAAAATTCGTCGTAATACCAGTACTCCGGGATGATGTACTTCCGCCCGGGCGGGTGATGCCCCACGTCCGCCGGGTCGAAGTGGAAGAAGAAATCGGCGCTCAGCATGCTTTTTAAGAAGTCTATATTCCGCTGGTTGAACGCCATCTCGACGTTACGCAGGACGTGGGCGGGCGACGTGGGCTCGAGGCGGTCCGGCTCCCGCGGCGTCACGCCCTCTTCCAGGGTGCAGGCCAGTAATACCGTCGCGACGGCCGCGAAAACGAATGCTACCTTCTTCATATCATACCTCGTTATTTATACAGCGCCAGTATCTTACCGAGCGACGTAGGCTCTAAACCCGGGGCTTCGTCGGCGTAAACGCTCGTGAAGTCCCACCACCCGGTAAGCCGCCACCGCTTTCCCTCTTTTTCGTTATAATAAGCTCCGAACGCGAAGTTGCAATAGCCGCCGTCGGCGATGAAGCCGTTGAGCTCGTTGACCATTACCAGCAGCGATATCGGCACGTCCTCGACCTTGTAACTGGTCTCTTTTTCACTTGGTACCCCTATGCGGCTCGTCGGAATATTCAGCGATATCGCGTATGCCATCGTGAACAAACGGTTCGCGGCAGACCAAAATTCGGTATAAGACCACGACGTCGGGATAACATACGTGCTACCCGGCGGGTTCTGTCCCACGTCGTCCGGGTCGAAGTAGAAGACGAAGTCGCGGCTCAGGCATCTTTTCAGGAGGACTATGTCTCTTTGGTTGAAAGAGTGTTCTACGTTCTCTATAACGTCAGCGGGGTAAACGGGGTTAGTTACTGGTATTGGCGGCCTCGTAATCCCTTCCTCCTCGCCGCAGCTGAGCGGCAGGAGCGCCAAGGCCAAGGCCAAGGATATCATCCTGTTCATACTAACGCCTCCAATTTATTCTCGGTAGTAAAGCGCTAAAACCGACCCCAGCGACCCGGGCGCACCGCCCGTATATTCGTCATAACCCCCGCTCGTGTGGTCCCACCATTTGGTGAGCCGCCACCGCTTTTCCTTTCGCTCGTTGTAGTACGCCTCGAACGCGAAGTCGCAGAAGCCTTTATCTATCTTAAAGCCGTTTACCTCGTCGACCATTACGAGCAGCGATATCGTAACATTCTCCGCTTTATACGTGGTCTCGTTTTCGCCCGGCTCGCGCAGGGACCCCACGGGCACGAAGAGCGAAATCGAATACGCCGTGTGGAGCATTCTGTTCGCGGCTTTCGTGAAGTCGTCGTACGACCACGACGCCGGGATTTTATAACCAGGCTTCCCGGGCGGGCTCGCGCCCACGTCGCGTGGGTCGAAGTAGAAGATGAATTCGGGGCTTAGGGATTTTTCGAGGTAATCAATATTGCTCTGGTTGAAAGATATCTGGACCGCTTTTAAGACAGTCGCCGGCGACGTGTATTCGGGGATAGGCGGGTCGTCGCCGTTGATGACCGTTTTGCCGCAGCCGGCGAACGCCAACGCCATTAGCATACAGGCCGCCGGTCGTAATAATTCCCTCATTTTTACGTACCCTCCACGCGACTATGCCGCGTCGTCCGTCGGTTTAAAAGTTGACGCTCGGCCCCGCGGTGATGTAGTAACTCCGCTTCGGGTCGGCCGGGTAATCCTTGCGCGGCTCGCCGAGCTTCTCCGCCAGCCTGAACTCGGCGAAAAGGCCGTATCGCCGGCTCAGCGACAGCGTCGTTCGCCCGCCGTATACGAACTCCACCCGCGTATCGCCGTAGTCGATGGGCGTCGTCGTTGTCCCGAAGCGCGGGTCCCGTTTCGTTTCCTCGCCCCGGCGTTTTACGTAACTCACGGCCGGCCCGAAGATCAGCGCGCAGTATACGCGGCCCCATGCCGGCCCGAACCTCGGCCCGGCCAGCAGCGCCGCCCGGTACACGTCGCCGCCGTAGTCGTAAACGCGCGTGGGCGTCGCGGTCCAGCCGGAGGTGGGGAAGGCTTCCGACAGGACGCTGAACCGGCCGTAACTGATGTCCAGGCTCGCCGTCAGCGGCGGCGTCTCGAACTTGTACGCGACGCGGCCGTCGACGCGCCACGAATCCTCGTCGACGCGCGCGACCTCGCGCGCGTGAGCGGTTTCGGTCGAAGTCGGCGAGTAGCGGAAGGATACTGTGCCCACGTAGCGCGCGACGCCGACGGCGCCGCTTAGACCGTAGACCAGGCCCTTGCCGGCGTCGGCCGTGGCCACGCCCTGCTCGTCACGGTCGGCGATGGCGTTTCTCTCGAGCGGCGTGCCGTAACCCACCACCGGCATTAAGGCAAAATCGACCGCGCCCGCCGCGCAGGCCGAGAACGCCAATAACCCTATGATTCCCCTCGTTAACATCGGACCTCCTCCCGTCCGGACAAAAATCTATTCCGTCCCGATATTCTCCGCGGCCTGGGGCGCAAGGCCGTCGGCGTTAACGGTACATCGCCAGGATTCGCCCCAGCGACGACGGTTTAACGCCGTTAGACTTGCCGTTGACCGCCGCCGTGCGGTCCCACCAGTTCGTAAGTCGCCAGTACTTTTTACCTTCTTTGGTCGGATACGATTCGAACTCGAAATTACAATAACCTTTATCGGCGATGTAGCCGTTGAGCTCGTCGACCATCACCAGGAGAGCCAGGTCGATATTGTCCGCGCGGTACGTGTTTTCTTCGGGCTCCGGCTCGCCGACGCGGCCGGTAGGTATGGAAAGGTAAATACTATACGCAGTTTTGAACATATTATACGCGATATGCCAAAACTCTGTAAAGCTATAGCTGGACGGCAAGCGGTACGGCGTCCCTTCGGGTCGGGGACGGCCTATTTCGCGCGGGTTGAAGTAGAAGACGAAGTTGGGGCTTAAGACCCTTTTTAACGTATCAATATTACGCTGGTTGAAGGATATTTCGACGTTCTTGAGGACGTTCGCGGGGGAGGTGGGCGCGGGCGGCGGTAGAGGTCGCGGGCCGATCGGTTTGTACGTTTCTTCGCAGGCTACGGCGATTAAAAACGAAACCATTCCCAATATCGGTAGTAATTTTTTCATAACGTCCCCTCCGAGAAACGCGGAAGTGTTTACTCCGTCCCGATATTCTCCGCGGCCCAGAGGGCCAGGCCGCCGCAATCCGCCTGCGGGCGGCGCTCGAGCCGAGCCCCCTCGAATTCCCACAGGATTACCTCGGCGACGAAGACCTCGCACCCGGGCATCAGGTGGCCGCCGAAGCCGCGTCCCTCCCGGTCCGAGAGCGCGACGTGCGCGTGTACGAACGGCCCGCCCTCCTTGAGCGAGACGTTGCCGGTGAGCGCGCAGATCTCCATCTCCTCGTCGAACTCGTTAACTTTATATTCGCGCTTCTTTAGGTCGAAGATGCCGACCGCGGCCTTCCGGAGCGCACCTATCCCCGACAGCGCGCCCAGTTCGATACCTTCGGCCTTGACCAGTTTATTCAATTCCTCGAGCAGGTCCGCGCCCGGCACCAGCCGCCGCACGACGACCCGCTTGACGTTTATGGCGTTCATGCCGTCTCCTTTTAGCGCCGTTAATATATCATACTAATTATATCGGCGCAAAGGAAAGGCGTCGGCCCGTTTTCCCTTTTTGGCCTATATTTTTTGTATTATAATCGCTCGAGCCGTTACTCATCATAAACATGCCCAAAAACTTCGACGTAGAAGAAGTACCGCCCGACGGCCTCGCGCGGTTCGACGATTTTCTGGCCGCGTCGCCGCAGGGCACGCTGTTCGCCGGCGCGGCGTGGCTTTCGCTTTTAGCGGGGCAGTTGCCCGGGCGCGTCGTCGCGCTGGCCTTCGCCGCCGGCGGCGAGACGCGCGCGCTCGTGCCGGTATGGGAGCGCCACGAGGCATTGTTGGGCCCGACGGCCGGGATACCGCCGCTCACGCCGTACTGGGGGCCGTGCCTGCCGCCCGCCGGCGACCTCCGCGCCGAGCGCGTCAAGGCGCGCGACCACGACGTCCTGGTCGCGGTCGCGGCCGAGATAAAGCGTCGCTGGCGTTACGCCCGCCTGGCCTGCCACCCCACCCTCGCCGACGTACGGCCGCTCAGCTGGGCCGGCTTCCGCGGCGACGCCCGCTACACGTCCATATTACCGCCTGTGCCGGAGGACGAGTTCCTGGCGTCGCTCTC
>JAZGGY010000086.1:0-6069 GCA_036480675.1 bacterium
AACGTAGGGCCGCACGTTCCGGTGTGGCCACCTTAAAGTAAGAGGGCCGACAGGAATGTCGGCCCCACAAGACCGGCCCCACAAAACAAAACTTCTTAACAAACCGTCCCGGTTATGTTAGATTACGACGCGGCCCGCGGGCCGCGTTTCCGCCATGCTCGAGTACGTCAACTGCAACCTCTGCGGCGCCGACGACTACGACGTCGTCTACCCGGCGACGGTGGACGAATATACCATCGGCGACGTCGACCTCTATCGCCAGTCGGACCCCAACAACCTTAACTGCCGCATCGTCAAGTGCCGCTCCTGCGGCCTCATATACGCCAACCCCCGCGAGTCCACCGAGCTTATGGCCGAGATCTACCGCGACGTCCAGGACGACGCGTACCTCGAGCAGAAGCCGGCCAAGGACGCCTCCTACCGCTGGAACGTCGAGCGGCTGGAGCGCTACGTACGGGGAGGCCGCATCCTGGACGTGGGCTGCGGCCACGGCTTCTTCCTGTCGCTCCTCGAGCCCGGCCGGTGGGAGCGCTGCGGCGTCGAGCCGACGCGGGCCGCGGCGCGATACGGCCGCGACGAGCTGGGCCTCGACATCCGCCCCGTCTTCCTGGCCGAGAACGACCTTCCGCGCGAGCACTTCGACGTCGTAACGATGTTCCACGTCCTGGAGCACGTCGCCGACCCGAGCCGAGATTTGCGCTACGCGTACGAGCTGCTCAAGCCGGGGGGCTACCTCTACGTAGAGTTCCCGGACGTCTCGAGCGTCTTCGCGCGCTGGCGCAAGCGCCGCTGGTGGTACGTCATGCGCTTCCACACTTATTATTTCAACCGCGCGACGGCGACGCGGATGCTGGCCGAGACGGGCTTCGTCCCGGTGGACGTGCACCAACCCGTCAAGACCTGGACGCTGGGCTACCTGGCCCACAAGCTGCGCGCCTACGGCGACTACTTCAACTTCGCCGAGAAGTTCACCGGCGCGCTGGGCCTGTCGAACGTCCCCATTCACCTTAACCCCCGCGACATCTTAGGCATCATCGCCCGAAAGGACTAAGCCGGCCGATGGCGATATCGGTGAAGCGCACCGTCGCCGGCATGAGCCTTATCAACGTGGGCGCGATGCTGGGCGTGGCGGCGCAGGCCATCGTCGTCGCCCGCGCCTTCGGCACCGAGCGCGTCTACGACCTCTACCTCCTGATAGCCGTCCTGCCCGGGCTCCTCACCATCTTCACGCAGAACCTCTTCGCGGCGCTTATCTTGCCGCTGTTCCACAAGCTGCAGGCCGAGCACGACGAGGCCGGCGCCTGGCGGCGGATGTGGAACGTCTTCAACGTCTCGGCGTTATTCTACGTCGCCGCGGCGGCGGCCATATTCCTGCTGGCCCGCCCCATCGCCGGGTGGCTCGCGGCCGACGCCTCCGCCGCGGAGCTCGACTACGCCGCGTCGCTGCTGCGCGTCTTCGCGCCGGCGGTGGCGCTCTCGCTGGTGCTGCGGACGTTCCTGTCGCTGCACAACGCGCTGGAGTCGTTCACCTTCCCGGCGCTGATCAACCTGGTCCCGCCCGTCTTCGTCGTGGCGTCGGTGCTGGCGTTCGCGCCGGCGTTGGGGCCGTTCGCCATCGCGCTGGGCGCGGTTTGCGCCGCCGCGGCGCAGGTCCTCATCCTCGCTACCCGCGTCATCACGAAGGGCCTGCGCCACTGGCGGCCCAGGCTCGACGTGGGCGCGCCGGAGGTGGCGCTCTTCGCCGGCTGGGCCGCGCCGCTGGCCTTCGGCGCCGCCGCGGAGCAGCTCCAGACGTTCATCGACCGCCAGGTGGCCGCGACGCTCGAGCTACCGGGGGCCATCGCGGCGCTCAAGTACGGCTTCGTCCTCAGCGGCTTCACGATCGCGTTCTTCTCGGTGCCGCTGACGCGGGTGACGTTCACCTATTTCTCGCGGGCCGCGGCTCGAGCCGCCCGCGGCGAAATAAACGAGCGCTTCAACCTCGTCCTGCGCCAGCTCGCCATATTCTACGTCCCGGCGTCCGTGGGCCTAATCATCCTGGCGGAGCCGCTCATCCGCTTCCTCTTCGTCGGCGGCAAGTTCGACGAGGCGTCTTTGGCGCTGGCGAGGCCGGCGGTCGCGGCCTACGCCGTAGGGCTCCTCTTCCTCGTCGCGACGAACCTCATCCGCTACGTCGCGTACTCGTACAAGCGGTACCTGGGGTACTCGCTGGTCGCGGTAGGGGCCGTCGTCGCGACGTACGCCTTCGACCGGGGCTTCGCGGCGCTGTGGAGCTACTGGGGAATAGCGCTGGCGCGGGGGGTGGTGGCGCTGTTGTGGTTCGTCGCGGTCTTCGCGTTCCTCGCCCGGGCCGAGCGTTTGACGTTGGAGTGGCGGGTGGCGGCGACGGCCGCCCGGGCGCTCCTGGCCGCGGCGCCGATGGCGGCGCTGGTGTGGTGGCTGTCGCGATTGGATTGGGGAATAGGCGGCCCGGCGCGCCTCGAGCCGTTCGTGGTGGCGGTGGCGTCGGCGGCGGCGGGGGCGGCGTTGTATTTTATTTTGATGTTCGCGATGCGGGAGGGGGAGGTGGTGGGGTTGTTCAGGAGTGCGTGGGCGAAGTTGAGGAAGAAATAAGCCGCCCGGCGGGGCGGCTTTTTCTTTATACGTTTTAGGTTGCCTTATTTATACAACGCCTTGATGCGCCCCAGCGACGCGGGGTGAACCTCCATTAGCCCTGAGATTGCTACGCGGTAAGCCCATATTTCGGTGCCGAGGTCGCGGAGACACCAATAGGATTGCCCGCTGCGGACGGCGCCGCAACTTCGGATGCCGGGTAAGGTGAAAGACGCGACCATAGCGCCGGCCGGGCCTTGATAAACGCGTATCGGGTCTCCCGCCTGCCTCGAGCCCACGTCGAGGTAGTCGCCCCAAGAGTATCGGTAACCGTATCCCGCGGCCAAGTCGGCGACCGCGACGCCGGTCGGATACGAATTTGCCAAGCTCCACGTAAGCGTGTAACAGAAGACGACGCCGTTGTTAGTCCCCAGGTATAAATAATCTTTTGTGTAGCCGCCGCGCGCGTAGGCGACGACGTCGCTCGAGAGAGTTCGGATGACGCTATGGAAGCTCCCCGTCATGGTGTAGGCTTTCAAGTTGTGGGCGCCCTCGTCGACCACCGCCAAATACCCCCGGTACCCCTCGGGCGGTCGGTCGGCGTCGCCCAGCATCACGCCGCCTGCCATCGGATAAGTGGCGGTTAAGCTTCCGGCTAACGTGAATATGCGGAACGAGTGGCGGCCCGGGCCCTCGTAGAATATCCCGCCTACGCTCGAGCCGCCGCCGGTGTATATCCCGCGCGCGTACGGTGGCGTTACGCCGCTCATCCGAAACGAGCTGACAATGCTCGGGAAGTCCGCGACCGCGTACTGCGCGGCGATTAACGCGACCGCGGCCGCCAAGGCCACGCTCGCCCGTCGCACGATTGTCGTTTTCATATCGGCCTATCCCCCTTATTTATACAACGCCTTGATGCGCCCCAGCGAGGCGGGCTCGACGGCCATGAGCGGGCCGGTGTCGACCTGGTACGCCCAAATCTCCGTCCCCAGGTCCCGGAGGCACCACATCATTGTGCCCCCTCCGACACACAACGCGCCGCGGCTCGCGATGCCGGGCAACGCGAACGAACTGTGGAAGGTGCCCCGGGCCGTATACGCGTAAAGCCCGGCCGGCGCCTGCGACGGTCCCAATATAACCCAGTCGCCCCACATGCCAGCGTAACCGCAGCCCGCGGCGAGGTCCGCCGTCGGCACGCCGGTCCAGAACGAGTTCAGGAAGCTCCACGCCGGCGTATAGCGAAATACCTTGCCGTCCGTCGTCCCCAGATATAGATAGTCCACGACGTGGCCGCCGCAGGCGTACGCGACGACGTCGCTCGGCAGCGTTCGGATGACGCTGTGGAAGCTCCCCGTCGTGGTGTAGGCTTTCAGCTCGTGGGAACCCTCGTCGACTATCGCGAAGCACCCCGAGTACCCCTCCGGCGCTTGGTCGGCGTCCCCCAGCATGACGCCGCCCGGCATGGGATACGTCGCCACCAGGCTACCGCCCGAGGTGAAGACCCGGAACGAGTGACGGCCGGGGCCCTCGTAGAATATCCCGCCGGGAGTGGAATACCAGCCCGTATATACGCCCCGGGCGTACGGAACCGCGGTGCCGCTCATCCGGAACGAGCAGACAATGCTCGGGTAGCCCGCGACCGCGTACTGGGTAGCAATTAATGCGACCGCGGCCGCCAAGGCCACGCTCACCCGTCGCACGATTGTCGTTTTCATATTGGCCTATCCCCCTTATTTATACAACGCTTTGATGCGCCCCAGCGACGCGGGCTCGACGGGCATCATGTGACCGACCTGTACTCTGTACGCCCATATCTCGCCACCGGTGTTACGAAGGTACCAACCCCAAATCGACGCCCCCGCGTTAGGCATTACCGTTCCCGCGTTGCTAAGGCCGGGCAAGTGGAACGTACCGCACATCGACCCCCAATTATATACGCGGACCGGGTCGCCGCTGCGCGCCGGCCCCAAGTACATGTACTCTCCCCACCCCCTGTACCCGGCCGCCGAACCCAAATCGGCGAGCGGCACGCCCGTCGCGAACGAGGTGATAAAACTACCGGAATACGTATGTACCGAAACCACGCCGTCGCTCGTTCCCAGGTATATCAGTTTTTCCATGTAGCCGCCGACCGCGCAGCCCACGGTATTAGGAGGCACGGCCTTCCACACGCCCAGGAAGCTCCCGCTCGAGTTATATACCTTAACGTCGCGGGCGCCTTCATCCACGACCATAAAAGCCCCGCTAGGGTACCCCTGCGGCGGGTTGTCGGCGTCGCCCAGCATCACGCCGCCCGGCATAGGATACGTCGCCACCAGGCTGCCGCCCGACGTGAAAACCCGTAACGAGTGGCGGCCTGCGCCCTCGTAGAATATTCCGCTGACGCTCGGGTAGCCGCCGTATATCCCCCGCGCGTACGGCGGCGTCGTGCCGCTCATCCGAAACGAGCTTATTATGCTGGGCACGTCCGCGTACGCGCTCGCCGCCAACCTAATAGTCGCCGCCGCGGCCACGCTCGCTACCCAAGCCCAACGCACTATTGCCATTTTCATATCGGCCTGTCCCCCTTATTTAAACAACGCCTTGACCTTGCCCAGCGACGCCGGCTCGACGGGCATACCCCGGCCGAGATAAACTTGGTATATCCAAAGGCGGGTATTAACGCGGCGCAGACAATAATATTGTGTGTGGAATGCTACGGCGCCGAGGCTGCGGCTCCCGGGAAGCGCGAAACTACCTTCCAACGAACCGTTACCCCAATAACTGTATATCGGCCCTGGTTGGCCGCGCGGCCCTACTTGTACGAAGTCGCCCCACCAATGGTAGTAACCGCCGCTCGCGGCGAGGTCGCGCACGTCAATGCCGGTGTTGAAGGAACTGATGAAACTTCCTCGGGGGGAATGCCGGAGGACTACGCCGCTCCGCGTGGCCAAGTAAACGTAGTCTACGACGTGGCCGCCGACGCCGATCGCGACCGCGTCCGCCGGCGCGGCCATAAACGTCCCCACCAAACTCCCCGCCGTAGTGTAAATTTTAACGTCGCGCGTGCCGGTATCCACCGCCGAAAAGTAGTCTCGGGGGTACGTATCGGGGAGGCGGTCCGTCTCAGCAATTACGTTTGCGCCCGGCAATCGTACGGATGATACAAAAGAACCCTGAAGCGAGAATTTATATAAGTAATTAATACCGGGTGCGGTATAGGAAATCACGAAGGCCGAGTTGTAAAGATGTATGCCGCGGGGATTCGGCGGCGCTGCGCCGCTTAGCCGGAAAGAACTAACTATTTCAGGTGGCGCGGGATAAGCTCCCGCCACAAAAATTAACGCGACCGCGGCCGCCATGGCCACGCTCGCCCGTCGCATAGTTATCCAATTCATGATAACTCCCTTACCTTATCTCCCGAAACTTCCCCAAATATTCCCCTCTCAGACGAATTCTATATTATACCTGCGCTGCCCCCTTGTCAAGCTATTTTTA
>JAZGGY010000087.1:0-2023 GCA_036480675.1 bacterium
CCGGCCCGGCCGCGGGGCCGCGCCCCGCCTTCCACGCCTCCTCCGCCAGGTAATTCCGGATTAGGTCGCGAATGGCCTCCGAGCGGGAGGCGTAGCCCTTGCGATCTATCAACCGGTCGAACTCGCGCAGGAGCTCTTCCGCCAGCGAAACGCCGAAACGACTCGTTTTTAACATATCATAGTCGTACTGAAAGGTCGCCGCTTCAGAATTTACTCCAGAACAATAGATTATACAACAGCGCTTGTCCTACGTTCAAGACGATTAATATCAACGGCATCGCCGCCGTCCCCCGTTCACGGCTGAGCCGCATAAGCTCCGCCGCCGCGGGAACGACGAACATCGGGACGAGGAACGCGCCCACCCGCTCCATTTCGCCCAATACGAGTCCCGAGAAGTTAAACGCCAAAAACGCCGCCGCGAACGACAGCGTAATAGCGCCGTAGATAGACCGGCGGACTTCCTTTACGGTGATCGCCCTGAATAATCCCCGCGCGTACAGTACCGCGGTGGGGACGCCAATCGAGGCCGCCAGCGTGAATAAGTTGGCGAATACGTAGACGCCGTATTGCCGGTGCCCCGGGCCCGGCGCTTCGAATCCGGGTAGGCCGAGGGTCCTTCCGATGAATTTAACTACGTCGTCGCCAGCGGCGTGTATTCTTTGGGCTTCGGCGAAGCACCGCTTGAAGACGGCGACGTGGTCGTAGCCGGTTACGAGCTGGAAGGCGGCGAGCGCCGCGAAGGCGACGGCGACCGCCGTGACCCACCACCCGAACGAGCGGAGCCAACCGCGGCCCTTTATCGCCGCGGCCAGCGCGAACGCCCCCAGGATGGGCACGAGCGCCGCCAGCACGTACGACGTCGTCAGCGCCACCGCCAGGGCGACGCCCGCCGCTACCGCCCAGAGCCAGGGCCTTTTGGTCGTGGCCGCCAAGAGGCCGAAGGTCAGGATCGCCGTCGCGAGCAGGCAGTTAAGGCCGTCGGGTTCCGAGCCGAAAATCAATAATATCGGCGAGGTGGCCAGTAGGGCCGCGGCCCAAAGGGCTCGGCGTTTGTCCGTTATGGCTCGCGCGCCGTAGTAGATGACCGGTACGCTGGCGGCGGCGATTACCATAAATGCGAGAGCGAGGGCGTACGTATTGCCGCCGAGCAAACGGTCGAGGCCGCCGAGCAGCCAATAGACGAAGGCGGGACGGACGCGGCAATGGGCGTGAACGTATACGATCTCCGTAACGCGTGCGATGTCAACGAGCGGATGGGGCAGGCCGAGTATATTGCGGGTGTCCTCGACGAAGCGCTCGACCCAGACGAGCGGTAGGTTGCGGCCCACGCCGGGGGCGAAGTTGACGGCGATTATTCCCGCTAAGCCGCCGGCCCCGATAATCGCGGGCTTCCCGGACCGCGCGCCGTAGAATATCGCCCAGGCCCCGGCCGCGGCGGCCGCGGCGGCCGGCAGCAGGAGCCAGGATATCCTCGGGTCGAAGTACGCGTTGAATGGTAAAAACCAGGTCCGCCCTTCGTAACTCGAAAATTTGAAAATTACGTTCAGGAGGAAAACGAGGACCACGGCGGCGTAGGCGGCCGCTATCTGGACGTAGACGTTGCCGCATATCCGGCGCCAAGGCGCGTTTGCCCGGGCGCTGGCTAGCAGGTCTTCGCTCTCCGGGGGTGTAGTTTCGTCGTTGTCGCGGTTAAATTCCAAAGTCTAAAGAAAATGTACTTGGGTGTAGTCGCCGGGGCATTAGAACAGGAAAATTTTATACACGAATGATTGTATGATCACGAGCGCGAAGATACCGATCACTAACTTACCGCCGCCGCGCTGCCTCGCCAAAGCGGCCAATTCCACTCCCGCGGCGACGAAGAACGCCGGATACAGGAAAAGCCACACGCGTTCGACTTCGCCCAGGACCAATCCGGAAAAGTTGAAGGCCAGAAACACCAGCAGGAAGCCGATAGTAGTCGCGCCGTAAAACGAGCGGCGGAGTTGCTTTTGCCGGATTACCCGGAATACTCCGCGTACGA
>JAZGGY010000088.1:0-3331 GCA_036480675.1 bacterium
GCCGCGGCGACGATTATCGTCAACGGCAACGTCGCCGGCTCGGTGCAGTGCTACGGCGCCGCGGTGTCTAACGCCGGCTCGGTCGCGGGCTCGCTCGAAGCCGCCGGGGCGGCGTTATTCTTACGCGGGAGCGTCGGCGGCGACGTGGATAGCGCCGGCGCGGCCACCTGGCTGGGGGGTTCTTTCGCCGGCGACGTCGAGGCCGAGAGCGGGTACCTCGCCGTAGAGGACGACGCGCTGGTCGCGGGCGACGTCTCGTACCGGGCTGAGGAGTTCGAGCTCTCGCCCGCGGCGGCCATAGCGGGCCGGTTGGAGGAGTTGCCCGAACCCGAGCCCGAAGAAAAAGAGGAAAAGGGTTTCAATTTCGCGTGGTGGCTGATAAAGAACGTTTGGGCGGTCGTCGCACTCTTCGTTTTGGCGGCGTTCGTCGCCTGGCTCCGGCCCGTCATGTTGACGGCCATACCGGATAATATCCGCACCCGCCCCGTGGCGTCGCTCTTGCTGGGTTTAGCCGTATTCGTCGGCGCGCCGGTGGCGGTCCTTGTTCTGGCCGTCACGCTGGTGGGGATACCTTCCGCCCTCATATTGGCCGCCTTCTACGCGATGGCGCTGTATACGGCGTACGTATTTGCCGGCGTCTTCCTCGGGCGGTTGATAACGACGCGGCTGTTCAAAGGCCGGGAGACGCCGGCGCTCTTTACGGCGTGGCTCGGTATCGTGATTTTAGTCCTGGCGGGCAACATCCCGTACTTCAAGGTATTGCTCGCCCTCGCGGTGTGGGTGTTTGCGTTGGGCGGTGCCGCGATCTACGCGTGGGAGATGCGCAAGACGCGGCCGCAACGTTAGCGGATGACGGCGAAACCGCGCACGGCGGTAGACTGGCTGGAGTTTCTGCCCGGGAGGTTGGAGCAGACGCTGTTGGGGTACGACGTTTCCCGGGACCAGATAGCGTCGCTCTGTGACGCCGCGGTGCACGAGAGGTTCTACGCCGTCGTGGTTAACCCCACCCACGTCCGTTTTGCCGCCGAGCGCTTGGCCGACGTGCCGGTGAAGGCGATTACGGTCGTGGGGTTCCCGATGGGGGCCAACGCCAAGGCGGTGAAAGTTTTCGAGACGCGGGACGCGCTGGCGCGGGGCGCGGACGAATTCGACATGGTCATAAACATTTCGGCGTTGACGCACGGCTACTTCGAATTCGTGTGCGGCGAGATCCGCGACGTCGTGGCCGCGGCCGACGGCCGCCCGGTCAAGGCCATAATCGAGTGCGGCGCGCTCACGGCTAACCAGAAGGTAGTCGCCGGCGACCTCGTGTGCCGCGCCGGCGCGCATTTCGTCAAAACCTCCACCGGCTACGGCCCCGGCGGCGCGACGGAGGAGGACGTACGGCTTTTGCGAAAGGTGGTCGGCGGCGCCGTCGGCATCAAAGCCTCCGGTGGAATACGGTCGTACGAGCGCGCGCTCAACCTCATGTCGGCGGGGGCGGACCGCGTCGGCACGTCGAGCGGCGTCGTCATTATGGAGGGGCTCCGCTACGCGGTGAAGGCGGGCCGCCTGGGCGACGCGGTCGTACTGAAGTAGAAGTAACGCGTCGCGCGACGAACGGGTTGACGGCGCACCTGCCGCGCTTCCTCTCTATAATTATCAGTGAGATGTCCGCCGGCTTCGACCGGGTTCGGTACGGCGGCCTTTTTAATACGTTACCACGGCCGCCCTTGGGTGCGGCCGGCTTGACGTTATGAGGCGGAGACGTTTTATCGAGGTAACCGGCGCCGCTGGCGCCTGGGCGGCCGCCGGCGGCTTAAGCGGCCTCCTGGCGTCGTGCGGCGGGCGCGGCGTCGAACGGCGCGGCGCCGCTAGGCGCGTAGTGGTGTTGGGCGTCGGCGGCATGGACGTCGGCGTCGTCGAGCGCATGATGGCCGAGGGCAAGCTGCCGAACCTCGCCGCGTTGGCCCGGGCCGGGACGTTCGCGACCCTTCGCACGACGACGCCTGCGGAGGCCCCGGTGGCTTGGGCCGCGTTCGCCACCGGCGCGGGCCCGGGCAGAAATGGCATCTTCGGCCATTTCGGCCGGAACGCGGATACGTATCGTACGACCGTCGCAGACGTCTGTTGCGAGCCCGGAAGGTACCTCGGCGATTGGCCCGTCGGCGGCCCCCGTTGCCGCTCGAACCTGAACGGCGAGCCTTTCTGGCGGTACGCCGCGCGCGAGGGCATAGCTACCGCGGCCTTGTGGGCTCCCACTGACTTCCCGCCCCAAGAGGTGGAGGGCGGTTCTTTTTTAGCGGGCGGCGACGTCCCCGACGCGAGCCTGGGCGCGTATAATTATCATTTTTTCGCCACCGACAAGCATTTCGGCGAGCGGGACACGGCCGCGGGCGGGATATGGCGGAAGATAGATAGGCGTGGTGGCGTCGGTCGCGTGGCGTTGGAGCCGCCGGCGTGTTTGGCGGGCCGCGAGCTCGAGATAACGTTCGAGCCGGAGACCGGGCTATATTTAAATATTTCCGTAGCGGGGCGGAAGCAGCGCGTGAGGAACCGCTCCTACAGCCATTACTTCTCGTTTCCTTTCGGGCGGGGGGTCTTGGGCCCCGGTCGCGTTATGGGCAGGTTCTTCGTAGCCTCGTCGGCGCCCGAGATACGGGTGTGGTTGTCGCCGCTCGAGGTGGACCCGCGCAAGCCGCTCTTCGACGTGGCGGCGCCGGCGCGCTTCGGCGAGGAGCTCGCGGCGGACGGCCCGTTCAGCACCCGCGGTAAGCCGCTCGACCTCGGCGCGCTTTACGACGGCGTTATCGGGAGGGGGCCGTTCGTCGGGCAATATTGCACCCAGGTCGAAGAGAAACGCCAGCTGGGTTTGTTGACTTGGCAGCGTCACCGGCCGGACCTCTTTCTCCTCTTCGATTACGGCTTGGACGAAATCGCGCAGGTCTTCTGGCGCCATTACGACCCCGCGCACCCGGCCTACGACGACGAGCTGTTCTTCTCGTACGGCGAGGCCTTCGAGCTCGCATACCGTTACGTTGACGAGACGCTGGGGAAATTTCTGCGAGCAGCGGGTAGCGACGACGTCGCGTTCTTCGTCGTCTCGGCGCACGGCAACCGGCCCTTCCGCCGCAGCTTTTGCCCGGGCCGGTGGTTGCTCGAGAACGGTTATTTGGAACTAGCCCCCGGCGCTAAGCCCTGGGGCGTCGACGCGCCCACGCCGGAAGCGGCGCTCCGTCGGGGCCGGTACCGGCCCGCGGTGGCGTGGGAGCGGACGCGGGCGTACGCCCAAGGGTACGGCCAGATCTATCTAAACGTCAAGGGCCGGGAAAAGCGCGGGACCGTCGCCCAC
>JAZGGY010000089.1:0-2266 GCA_036480675.1 bacterium
GAAGCCGTCCGCGCCGCGGAAGATATCCCCGCCCGCGACGAGGCCGCCCCCCACGCCGGTACCGACGAAAACGGCGAGCAGCGGCTCTCGTCCTTGGGGCGCGGCCAAATATTCGCCGTAAGCCGCGGCGCTAACGTCATTTTCCAAAACAACCGGTAATCCCAGCGCGTCTCGCAGCCGGGCGGCCAACGGTTCGTTCGCGAAGCGCAGGTTGGGAGACGCGACGAGTACGCCGGCCTCGACGTCCACTTGCGCCGCCGCCGCCACCCCCAAAGCGTCGCACGGGTGCTCCCTCAAAGCCGCTGCCGCGGCCTCGCTTATTCTCCGCAGGACGTCGTCGAAGCCGGCCTCGGCTCGAGTCGGAAAACTCCGTTTCGCGGCGACATAATTTCGGGCATCGATTACCGCGAGCGACGTAGTAGTGCCGCCGAGGTCGATGCCCATCGTGTAGCGCGCCGGCATATGCCAAACCTTTATGCGCGGCGCCGCATTAGGAACGCGTTTCGTCGATCAGTTTTATGATGCTCGACGTCTTACGCTCGACGCGTTCCGTTTCGCGCTTTCGTTGCTCGAGGTTTCCGAGGTAGTCTTCGGCGATGTTCAGGGCCGTGAGTATGGCGACTTTCTCGGTCGAGATGAGGTTGTTGTTTTCCGAGATCTCCCACATCTTGTCGTCCACGAACTTCGCGATCCGGCGCACTTCGTCCGGGTTGCGGTCGCTCGTAATCGAATACTCGACGCCGAAGATGGTGACCTTTGTCGTTTGTTTGCTTTGAGCCATGTCGACCCCCGTCGGTTCCGGCCGGCGGGCTCGGCGGCTATTCGCCCTCTTCTTCGGGCATGAGTTCCGCTTGGCCGCTTTCGCCTCGCTCCAACTCTTTCTCGAACGTTTCCAACTTGCTCAGTATTTGTTCCCCGCGCGCGCGGGCTTCCTGTTGGTTGCTGCGCAGCTGTTCGTTCTCGGCCGCAAACTTTTTGGACTGGTCTATTTTGCGCGCGAGTTCCTCTTTCTCGCGGCCGGCGGCTTCCAGCTCCTCCTTCTTCCGTTCGAGCTCGCCCCGCAGGCGCGCGTTAGTTTCCTGGTGCTTGCGCACCGTTTGTACCAGGATCATGACTTTTTCTTCGAGACTCTCGAGGTTGTCCATACCGTGCGCTCCTCGATTAGCTACTGGCTGCGTAGCGTTGCGCCGAACCGTTCCGTTAGTATTTCAATCGCCCCTTCGCGAGCGGCGTTGGCTTCCTCGTCGGTCAACGTCCGATCGTCGGCCTGATACCGGATTCGTATACCCAGGCTTTTTTGGCCCGGCGGTAGGCCTTCGCCGGTGAAGACGTCGAATACCGATACTTCCCGCGCGAGCTCGTTCGAGCCGCGCAGCGCGGCGACGACGTCCGCGGCGGCCGTGCCGTCGTCGACCACCACCGCCAGGTCCCGCACCACCGGCGGGAAGCGGGAGATAGGGTGGTAGCGGCGGCTCGGCGCCGCGGCGCGGTCGTACAACGGCGCGACGTCCATTTCGACGACGTGGCCCTCGCCGAACGGCTCGAGCGGCAAGCGAACGTACTTCCCCTCGCCCTCGCCGAGCGAGAAGCTCTCCCCCCGCCACTTCAACGACGCGTCGAGGGCGCGCGCCAGAGCCTCGACTATGCCCTTGACGAAGAAGAAGTCGGCGCGGGGAGGAGGCCGCGACCAGTGCCGGGGGGCTGCCTCGCCCGCCGCCAACGCCGCGAGGCGGGGGCGCTCGACTACGCGACCGTCTTCCCCCGGCTCGAAGACGGTGCCCAATTCGAATACCAGGGCCGACGGCGCGCCCAACCGGCCGTTGCGGGTCGCGACTTCCGCCAGCGCGGGCCAGAGCGCGGGCCGCAGGTGCGAGAACTGGCTCACCGTCGGGTTGGCGACCGGGACGGCGGTTGCCGCGTCCAGGCCGTACGCGGCGAGCTTTTCGGGATCCGTAAAACTCGGCGTATAGACTTCGGCGAACCCCGCCGCCGTCAGGACTTCCCGCGCGGCGCGCTCGAGTTCCTCCCGCGGGACGCGCGCCGGCGCCGGCAACCGTCCCCCCGGGAGGGTGGCTTCGACGTCGTCGTAGCCGTAGGCGCGCCCCACTTCTTCGACGACGTCTATTTCGGCGCATACGTCGCGCCGGTACGGCGGCGCCGATATGATGAGGTTTTCCATCCGGTCCAGGCCCACGTCGAAGTAAAGCCGCCGCAGCAGCACCGCCATATCCTCGCCGGTGAGGCTCGTTCCCAGGAGCATGTTGGC
>JAZGGY010000090.1:0-2498 GCA_036480675.1 bacterium
GCCGCCGCGCCGCGCGCGGGGGGGGGCGGGGGGGGGCGTCGCCGGAAACGCAGAGGGGTTGCCTACCTATTTTTTGCCGTAGCCGCCGTAGCCGCCGTAGCCCACGCGCCCGGGCTCGACCTTGGCCTCCTTCACTTTCTTTTTCGTTTTCTTCTTTTTCTTTCCGCCTTTTTGGTCCCGTCCGCGGTCTCTACCTTTAGCCATTATTTCCTCCGTAACGCCGGCGTCGGCGTCTTCGACGCGCTCGAGCGACTCGCGGTCCTCGTCATGTCAGAAATAACCGCGGCCGGCTTGCCGTCGCGTACGACGACCGTCGGCCCGTTCTTTTCTTATTACGTTTCATACGCCGCTTCCCGCGGCTCGGCGGAACTTGCGTGCCGCTACTCGATTTACGCCGGACAGGATTCGAACCTGCGACCTACGGCTCCGGAGGCCGTCGCTCTATCCAGCTGAGCTACCGGCGCATTAAGCGATGGGTGGGCGAGGGGATTTGAACCCCCGGCCTCCAGATCCACAGTCTGGCGCTCTCACCAGCTGAGCTACGCCCACCGTCGACTATCACAATATAACTTATTTTCGCGGCCGTGTAAAGCGCACCCGCGAGATGCGCGCCCGGCAGGATTCGAACCCGCGACCCGCGGCTTAGAAGGCCGCTGCTCTGTCCAACTGAGCTACGGGCGCCTCAAGTTATTATAGCATATTCGACGCCGCGACGAGTCAACAGGTTTATTTTTCTCTTGTTCGCCGCGCGTATATGTATTAATTTCTATCAAACCTTGGTCGAACAATCCCAGGAGGTATTGCCTTGAAGAAAACGTTATCCCTCGCAACGGCCGTTTTGTTGTTCGCGTTCGCGCTGTCGTGCGGCGACGACGGCAACGGCAACGGCCCGACCCCCGCGCTCGGGTGGGAAAAAGTGACCGTGAACGCCGCGACGCCGGGAGTGAGTACTTCCCTCGCGATGGCCGGCGACGGCACCGCTCACATAGCCTTTATGGACAACAGCAGCCGGTCGCTGGTGGTCTACGCCACCTACAAAGACAACAGCCTGTCGGTGCAGTCCGTGGGCTCGAGCGGCTACGGCCAGGGGCGCTACGCGACGCTCGCCGTCGACCGCAGCAACAAGCCCCACATCGCCTTCTACGGCGGCCCGCCGGTCTTCGCCCTGTTCTACAACAACATGAGCGGTTCCGGCTTCGTTACGGTGGACGACGACGGCCACGTCGGACGCTGGCCCTCGATTCAGGCCGACGCCTCCAGACGCCCCCGCATATCCTACTACGACTCGACGCAGGGCGACTTGAGGTACGCCCGCTACGACGGCTCGACGTGGCGCGTCGAGGTCGTGGACGGTACGGGAGACACCGGCCTAAACCCCAGCCTGGCGCTGGACGGCAACGGCAACCCCCACGTCGCCTACTACGACCGGACCAACGGCTCGCTCCGCTACGCGCGGCGCCAACAGGGGAATTGGACCTTCGAGACGGTGGACAACGACGGCGACGTAGGCAAGCAACCCGCCCTCGTCCTGGACAACGCCGGTAACGCCAACATCCTGTACAACGACGTCGGCAAAGGCCGGCTCAAATACGCCACGCGCGCGGGCGGCTCCTGGCAGGTCACGCCGCTCAGCTTCGCCGTAGCGGGCGACACCGGCGCCGCGTTGGTGCTGGACTCGTCGGGCGGGTTGCACGTCGCGTTCTACGACGCCGGGGCGGTGAACTTCAAGTACGCCCACAAGAGCGGCGGCAATTGGGTCACGAGCGTCGTGGCGAGCTCTTACGACGGCGGCGGCGGGTGCGGCCTGGCGCTGGGCAAGGACGGCAAGGCCCGCGTCACGTACTACGACAAGGCCGCCGGCAATGTCGTCTACGCCTACGCGAAGTGAACTCCCCCTATACCGTATAAGTTTACCGATAAGAAGCCCGGCCGTGAGGCCGGGTTTTTTTAGGCGTAGCTTTTAGGGCGCGGCGGTAGATAGTGGCGTGGGGGAGAGGGTTTGCATAGCAAAAAGGCGGCTTGCAAGGCCGCCTTTATTTTCATTCGTCGTGCCGCGAGCTAATGCGCCCGGGCGACGAAGCGCTGGACGCGCGCGCCGTTGCACTCCACGACGTAGACCTTTCCGTCCGGCGATACCGCCAGCGCCGCCGGGTTGTTGAACTCGCCCTCGCCGAAGCCGTACGTGCCCCACGTACCGAGGAACTCGCCCTTGGCCGTGAAGTACTGGACGCGGTCGTTGTCGGCGTCGGCGACGTATACGGTCCCGTCGGCGTCGACCGCCACGTCCATCGGGCTGCTGAACTCGCCGTCCTCAATGCCGTCCTCGCCCCACTTGCCGCGGAACTTACCCTCGGGCGAGAAGTACTGGATGCGGTTGTTCTCGGTATCGGCGACGTATACGGTCCCGTCGGGCGCCACCGCGACGCCCCACGGCGCTTTGAACTTTCCCTTGCCGTCGCCGTCCTTGCCCCAGCCGCCGCGGAACTTCCCCTTGGGAG
>JAZGGY010000091.1:0-4332 GCA_036480675.1 bacterium
CCGGCGCCCTTCTGGCTGGCGCCCTTCTGGCCCGCGCCCTTGGCGCACCGGTCGGCGAGCAGCTCGCCTCCCAGGCCCACGTTCTCGGCCTGGTGTTCCCGGATTAAAACGACAAAAGCTTCCGTCGGTATATCCTTGTACACGGCCATGGCCGCTTTGGTAAGCCCTTCCACGAGGTCGCGTTTCTTTTCGACCGGAACGGGGGGCCCCTCCACCGTTATCATCGGCATGTGCGTCGCTCCTCTCTTGGGAAGTTTCTCGGTACGTTAAACTCTTCTCTTGTTCAGCGCCGGTCGCGGGTGATGCGCTCCCGCAGCTCGGCGATGCGGCGCTCGGTGCTCTCCTTGGGGCGGCGGGCGTAGCTGCGCTTCAGGAAAGCCAGCTTGACGAGGCGGTTGTACATCCGCCGGACGTGCAGGTAGCCGCCGAGGTCGAAGGCAAACAGGAACTTGAGTTCCCAACCCAAGCGGCCGAACCACTTCGAAACCTGGCGATATTCGCGTTCGCCGATGGTTCCCGAAAGGACCTCCGCGCGCAGCTCCTTCTTGATCCAGTGCCACTCCGTAAACCACACGACGACCACGACCAGCAGCAGGCCCAACACGCCGCCCCAGTGCACCAGGAACGACACCACGACGCCGCCTTCGCCGCCTATGCTCACCAGCGTGTTGTGCAGGAAATGCGCCCCCACCGCGGCGCCGAAGAAGAAGAGCACCGCGATACCGCCCAGCCAACAACTCCGAACCACTTTGGCGATGCCGAAGCCGAGGCCGGTCAGCGCGGTGAAGAAGGCGTGGTTGAGGCCGAAGACGAATACCCGCAACACGAAGACGAAACCCATGGCCTCGACGCCCCCCTCCGCCCCGGCGCCGAAGAGGTATAATATATCCTCGATCCAGGCGAAGCCCACGCCCACCAGCGCGCCGTAAATGATGCCGTCCAGGATGTCGTCGAAGTGGTGCCGCAACGCGGCGAAGACGAAGAGCAGCGCCAGCGCTTTCGCGAACTCCTCCACTACCGGCGCCACGACGGTGCTCATTAAGACGTCCGCGGTCCAGGCGTCCACCAGGTGCGGGAGCGGCAGGCCGAAGACAATCTCGACTATCAACGATATTATCACCGCCGGCACCGCGCCCCATAAAAAGACCAGCCCCAAAAGCCACACCGGGTCCTTCTCGAACCGGTCCAGGAACCATATCAATATTAAGCTGGCTACGGTCGTTACCGTTACCGCCAGCGTCGCCGCCAAGTACTCCACGTCGCACTCTCCAGTTGAAAGGCTATCGCCGTCGCCAACCTTTACCGCTTCATAATAGGGTAACCGGGCGACGCAGACAAGGTAAATATCGGCCCCGACATTACCCTTGCGCCGCGCCGCCGGGGCGTTTATAATCCGGCGAAAGGTTTCCGGACGTTTATTCGGCGCGCTCGAGTATGAACGAATCCGTAATTATAGTGGGGACGGGCGAGGAGAGCCGCCGCCTGGCCCGGGACGTCGAGAAGGGCGCCGCGCCGCCGCTTTCTTTGTGCGACTTCGCCGCCGACGCGGAAGCGCTGGCCGAGCTGCTGCCGCGCCTCGAGGACGTCGCCGTCGTAGTGGCCGAAGCGCCCTCCAAAGACGAGGCGCTGGAAGCGGTGGCCGCGGCGTGGGAGGCGGGCGCTCCGGCGTACGTCGCCGCGGGCATCCTGGCCGAGCTCGCGCCCGTCGCCGGCACGGTGGCCATAGCCGGACGAGAGTTCGTGCCGTTCCCCGGCGTCCGCCGGGGCCCGGTGCGCGGCCTGACGAAGTGGCTCATGGACAAGCTCGTAGCCGCGGCGTTCATCGTAATCCTCACGCCCGTCTGGCTGCCGATGTTCGTCGCCGTCAAGCTCGACTCGCGGGGTCCGATAATATTCCGCCAGAAGCGCGTCACGCGAGGCCGCCGCGAGTTCAACATATACAAGTTCCGCACCATGTTCGCCTCCGTTCCCAAATACCAGCAGTCGCCCCCCGGCGGCGACGACATCCGCGTTACGCGCGTGGGGCACCTGCTGCGCAAGCTCGGCCTGGACGAGACGGCGCAGCTCATCAACGTCATGAAGGGCCAGATGAGCCTGGTGGGGCCGCGGCCCGAGATGGCGCGCGAGGCCGCGGAATACGAGCCCTGGCAGAACCTACGCCTGAGCGTCAAGCCCGGCATCACCGGCCTGTGGCAGATAGCGGGCCGCGCCGACCGCGCCATCCGCGAGAGCCTGGAGTTCGACTTCTACTACATCGCCAATCAAACGCTCGCGATGGACGCGAGGATATTCCGCAAGACCGTCCCCATCCTCTTCGGCAAGGGGGGCGGCCACTGAGATGCGCGTCATAGCCGTAGGCACGCCGGCGTTCGCGCTGCCCACCTTCGACGCTCTGCACGAGGCGGATGACGTGGACCTGGTCGCCGTAATAACGAACCCCGACCGGCCACGGGGAAGGGGCTTGGAAGCCGGACCTACGCCGGCTAAAGAGTGGGCGCTCGCACACGGCGTGAGGGTATATACCACCGATAAATTAACGGCTGATCCTACGCAAAGTCAAATAGAACTCGCAGACTCCTTACCAATATTCGCGCTCGTCGTAGTCGCTTCCGGCCTATTTATACCGAAATGGCTTAGGGAAGAAAACCCCGAATGCTCGCTACACGGCGCTATCAACCTCCATCCTTCGCTGCTACCGAAATGGCGGGGACCCGCGCCTATCGCGTGGACGATTATCGAAGGGGACGAAGTTGCCGGCGTTACGACGATAAGCCTGGTTAAAGAATTGGACGCGGGGCCTATTTACCTGCAAAAAGAAATCGCTATGGGGCCCAGGGAGACGGCTGGTACGTTAGCAGAAACGCTAGCAAAGGAGGGCGCGCAACTAGTACTCGAAACGCTACGTGGGCTGGAAGCGGGGGCAATTAAGCCTAAACCCCAGGAAGAAGCGCAAGCGACCTGTACCAGCAAGATCACGTCCGAAACGCGGCAATTGGACTGGACACGACCTGCCACGAAGCTCGAGCGCCTGGTGCGAGGCCTCTACCCCGACGCGCCGGCGCGGGCGTCGCTGGCCGGCGAGTTGGTACAAGTCCTGGGCGCGGCGCCGGCCGAAGGCCCGGCCGACGCGGCGCCGGGTACGATTACGGCGCTGGACGAGGCCGGCGTCGTCGTGGCGTGCGGCGACGGCGCCCTCAAGCTCACGCGGGTGAAACCGGCCGGCCGCGCCGAGATGACGGCACACGCCTTCGCCCTCGGCCGGCGGCTGGCCGCGGGCGACCGCTTCGACTAGCCGCTAACCGCTGCACTCGTGAACCGAAAGAATTTAAAATTGTACTTGTGGGGCGTCGCGTTCGTCGCCGTCTTCGCGCTCAGCCACGCGGCGCACCTCTCCGACGTCGTCACCGTGTTCGACGGGGGGCGGGGCGCCGGCTTCATACTGGGCGCGCCCGGGCAGACGCCGGCGCCGCCGTCGTGGGTATTCCGATACGGGTGGTTGCTGGCCGCGGCGCTGTGCTTCGCGCCGGCCGCCGCGCCGTTGGGCCGCGCGGCGCTGCGGTTCGTCGCGTACTGCCGCCGCGAGGTGGGCGACTGGTGGGTGGCGGGGATATTGGGCGTGGCGGCCGCGGTGGCCGCGGCGTGCTTCGCGCACCTCTCGCTGGGGGGCGAGGGCCACACCTGGGAGGAACGGGAATACGAATTCCAGGCCCGGACCTTCGCCGCCGGGACCGCGCTCGGAAGGCCGTGGCTCGTCAACCCGATTATCGCGTTCTTCACCGCCCTCGCGCTCTACGGCTACGGCCGGCGCGTCGTGGGGGTGGACGCGGCGCTGGTCGGCGTCTCGCTGTACGCCGTCTCGCCGTTCGCGGCCTTCAACAACGCGTCGCTCTTCGCCGAGCCCGCGTTCCTGTTGTTCCTGATACTCTTCCTGTGGGCCTTCGACGCGGCGCGCGAGCCGGGAAAGTCGCGGCTCATGGCCGTCGCCGGCGCGCTGCTGGTCGTCGCCTTCGCCGTCCGCGACTACGCGGCTCTGGCGGCGCTGCCCGCGGTAGCGCTGCTGTTTTACGACGTGGCGCGCAAGAAGACGAGCGGGTACGCGCTCTCCTACTTCGCGCTGGGCGTCGCGCTGGCCGCGGCGCCGCTGCTGTATTACAACTACGCCACGAGCGGCGCGCCGTTCGCCTTCCCGCGCTCATACGCGCTGCACACGCGCTCCGGCATCTCGCTACCCTACCTCTCGCCGTACCTGATATACTTCACGACGCGGCGGCTGTGGGTATTCGCGACGGACCTCATGGGCTGGCCGCTGATATCGTTCGTGCCTGCCCTGGT
>JAZGGY010000092.1:0-3578 GCA_036480675.1 bacterium
AAAAGCCCCGGCCTGAGCCGGGGCTTTGCGTTTGGCATTCGGCCCTAGTTTTTAATATCGTCGCTGCGCGAGCGTTGACGGATGAATGCCGGGATGTCGAATTCCGAACTCAGCAGAGCATCGTCGAAATCTATTTCCACGCCGTCGGGAGGCGCGGGAGGAAGCGGCGCCGCGTGGACCATTGACGCCGGTATCTGAGTCTCGCCAAATACGCTCGCCTCTTGCACCGGGGGCGCCTCGAAACCGGTCGCTATGACAGTTACGCGGAATTCATCCAAACTCTCTTCCACCACCGCACCAACGATGATGTTCGCGTCGTCGTCGGCGACCTCGTTGACAATACTTACCGCCTCGTTTATCTCGTGGAGCGACAAGTCGACCCCACCGGTAATGTTGATGAGGATCCCGCGCGCACCCTTGATATTCATACCGTCGAGTAAGGGGCTGGATATAACGTTCTGCGCCGCGGCCGCGGCCCGGTCCTCGCCCACGCCGACGCCGGTGCCCATTATGGCGCTCCCGCCGGCTTCCGACATTACGGCGCGGACGTCCGCGAAGTCTACGTTTATAAGACCCGGGACCGTGATGAGGTCCGATATCCCGCGGACCGCTTGCACCAGGACGTCGTCGGCTAACCGGAAGGACTCCGTGATGGTGGCCTCGCGTGCTACGATCTTAAGGAGTTTCTCGTTGGGGACTACGATGAGCGTGTCCACCCGATCCGCCAATTCCGCTAGGCCGACTTCGGCAATCTTGAGACGCCGCGGCCCCTCGAAATGGAAAGGCCTGGTCACCACCGCAACCGTTAACGCGCCGATCTCACCTGCGATCTCCGCGATTGTCGGACCCGCGCCGGTACCCGTGCCGCCGCCCATCCCGGCCGTTATGAAAACCATGTCGGACCCGTCGAGGGCGCGGTATAGCGCGTCGCGGTCCTCCTCCGCGGCGAGGCGACCGACGTCCGGTTTTCCGCCGGCTCCCAGGCCGTTGGTAAGGCAGGAACCAATCTGAATCTTTTGAAGGGCCTTCGTTTGACGCAGTACTTGGGCGTCGGTGTTGGCGACGATAAACTCCACGCCCCGGATCTTGGCGTCGATCATCCGGTTCACGGCATTCCCGCCGCCGCCGCCGATCCCCATCACCTTTATGGTGGCGAAATGTTCGTATTCCGGCGTGAACTCGAGCATTTTATTACCTCCGTTAAAAGATGTTTTCCATCCAGGATTTCATTTGGGAAAAGATCTTATGGAATATAACCGCGTCGCTTTCCGCGCCTTCGTGGAACCGGCCCCCTTCCGGCAAGTCGTATAGGATCAGGCCGACGCCGGTAGCGAAGATGGGGTCGGCCACCGAATCTGACAGGCCGGTGATGCCGAGCGGAACGCCGACGCGAGTAGGCATATTGAATATCTGCTCGCCGAGTTCGGCTATGCCCTCCATATTGGCGCAACCGCCGGTGAGCACGACCCCTGCCGCGAGATGGTCTGCGTATCCCGATTCGTTTATCTCGCGTTTCAGCAGCGTGATTATCTCCTCCAACCGGGCTTGGACGATCTCGGCTATGTAACTGCGGTCTATCATCCGAGCGCGCCGGCCGCCCACGTCGGCCACCTCGACGACGCCGTCCTCGTCCACGAGCGACGCCATAGCCAGCGCGTACTTCTGCTTTATCTGCTCCGCGGCCATGCGGGGCGTACGCAACCCCACGGCCAAGTCGCGCGTGATCTGGTCGCCGCCTACCGCCAATACCGACGTATGCCGGACCGAACCCTCGTGGAAGACGGCTACGTCGGTCGTACCGCCGCCCATGTCCACCAAAGCCACGCCCAGCTCCATTTCGTCGGTAGTAAGAACCGCGCGCGCCGACGCCAGTGGCTCCAAAACCAACCTGCCGACTTTCAGGTCCGCCCGGTTTACGCTTCGCACCAGATTCTGCGCCGACGTTATCGCGCCCGTTATGATATGTACGTCCGCCTCGAGGCGCGTCGCGACCATCCCGCGCGGGTCCCGTATGGCGCATTGATCGTCAACCGCGAATTCCTTCGGAAGGACGTGTAGGACCTCCCGATCTACCGGTAGCGCGATGGCCTTCGCCTGTTCGATGCA
This sequence comes from bacterium, assembly GCA_036480675.1. Lineage (GTDB taxonomy): Bacteria > RBG-13-66-14 > B26-G2 > WVWN01 > WVWN01 > WVWN01. Next base: position 2,107 of record JAZGGY010000092.1, read on the forward strand.
CCTCTCGATGTCTTTCTGCGTTATCTCGCGGTCGGCGCTCGAGATGGCGACGATGCCTTTACTGTTCATACTCTTGATGTGGCCGCCGGCGATGCCCACGTTTACTTCGCCGACCTCGACGCCGGCCATTTGCTCCGCTTCGCGAACCGCCTCTACCACCGACTGGACCGTGCTCTCGATATTCACGACCATGCCGCGTTTACTGCCCAACGAGGGCGCGAGCCCCGTGCCCAAAACCTCGACCGCGGGGCCGCCGTCTCGTTTGGCTATCACGCAACAAACCTTGGTCGTACCGATGTCCAAGCCGGCGACTATGTTAAATCGCTCCGTCATCCGCCGAACCACCTCTCGCGGCGCCGCCGACGCCGCCACTTCCGCCCGTAACTATTACGTCCGTGCCGAAACGGGTATCGTAGGTTATTAAGCCGCCGCTATTTGCCCGCGTGGCCTCGAAAACTCGCCGGAGACGCCGGGCCGTCGATTCGTCGAAACCCGCGCCGTACTTCACCCTGTATCGGCCCGCGGCCAACACGACGACCCGCTCGCCCACGTCGACGTATTCCACCGCGGCTGCCCACGCCGGGTCGACGCCGGCCAGCGCTTCCGCCGTCGCCAGCGCATCCGTTACGTCGCCGCGGGTTACACTTTTTCCGGTAACTCCGCCCGACGCGCGGAAGCGCATACCGACCAGAACGGGAACATCCTCGTACCCGGCCGCCATCGGCTCGAGTACGACGCCGTCGGACGAGATTTTATATAACGCACCATTTATTATTACCGCCGCAGCCGCCGGCCGTTCGTCGACTTCGACCAATACTTCCGCCGGCATCCGACGCCGGATTTCCGCACATTTGATGCGAGGGTGCCGGCAAAGCTTTTCTTCCGCCTTCTCAAGGTCGACCCAAAATAAGTTGTCGCCGGCCTCCAAATCCGCCGCCGTCAAAACCTCGGCAGGTGTTAAATACGACGCGCCGCGAACCGTATATCGGCCCAGGCGCCACGGCGCGGACGTAACGGACGCGTAAACGAGGAACGCCGCCAAGAAAGCAGCAGCCGAGACGACCGCCGCCGCCCCCAAACGCCTTCCCATGGCGCTCGGAGACGGTCGGCGCCTCCGCCGACGCGCCGGCCTAACTCCCAACGTCCGCCCTTCTTCCGGGACCTCAGCCACGGTGGAAATCTCCTACGAGTTTGATCTCGAGTTCCAACGTCACGCCGAATTTATCTCGTACGGCTTCGCGGATTTCTTCGATAAGGTCGTATATATCAGCGGCGGCAGCGCCGCCTTCGTTAACGATAAAATTGGCATGCCTGGCCGAGACGACCGCCCCATCCCGCGTCAATCCTTTCAGGCCCGCCTTATCAATTAACTCCCCGGCGGCGGGACCCTCGGGAGGGTTCTTAAAAACGCATCCCGCCGACGCCGCGCCAAGAGGTTGAGTCGCGCCGCGCCGGGCCTTGTACTCCTCGGT
>JAZGGY010000093.1:0-2408 GCA_036480675.1 bacterium
GGCGTTTTTCGCGCAGGACGCTCTCCTTGTCCAGGTTCAGGTCGCCGCCCAGTATCAAAAGGCAGATCAGATGTTGGGGCGGCGGCGGCTCGCCGGGTGGCCGCCCCTCCTCGAGCTGGATCGAGAGGTGAAGGCTGTGGGGTTTTATCTCGGCGAAGGTGACCGCCGCGGTGGCCGAGTCCGAGAGTATGCCCGGGTCCGCGGTGACCGGCTTCGACAGGTCGCCCAGGATCTTGTAGCGGCCTACCGCGAACTCCAGGAAGCCGCGCACCCGGCCGCGGTACGGCGTTACGACGCGGTGGTTGTCGACGTGGCCGCCGAGCTTCCACAGGCGGCCGGCGAGGTCGAAGTCGTCGAAGTAATAGAAACCGTCGAAGTCGGCGTCTTCGCCCGGGCCGGCGCCTATTATGTCGGCGCCCAGCGGGCTGAACTCGACCTCGTACCCCAGCGGCGCGCCGCCCGCCGCCCGGCGTTCTTTTATCCTCTCGACGTACGGCTCCGCATGGTCGCGGCCGTAGAGTTCGTCAGCGATGAATATCGCCGCCACGGCGTAGTCGATGTACTCCAGTTGTTGGTCATAATCGGCGACGCCCAGCGATTCCATGATTTCGCCGACGGTGCCGAGGTTGTCGGCGACGTACTGCAGCGCGGCCAGCGCCGATACGGCGTGTTCGTAATAGGCGTCGGCGACGCGCACCGCGCCGCGGAAGTCGCGGCGTATTCTCTCCTCGAGCTGATTGAATATTATCGTCTTTACGATAAGGCGAACGTATTGCGGGGCGTGCTTGGCGGCGGCGGGTTCGGTCCGCAGCCATTTGAGCGAGGGAAGGCCCGATTCCTCGAGCCGATGTTTGACCGCGAACGCCGGGAGGCCCGGGTGGTCGAAGTATTCGCGAACCAGGTCTTCCACCGCTTCGCCCAGCAGCTCTTCCCGGGCGCGGATCTCGAGTTCGCGGAGGCCGCTTCCGGCGGGGACGTCCTCGGCGATGGTCGTCTCGATCCGGTCTTTGAGGAAGTCGGCGACGCGGTCCGCTACTTCGACGTCCGGGGAAGGTTTGGCCGCTAGGAGCTCGGGCCCGGCGGCGTAGACGTACCCTTCCTTCGGGCCGTCCGGCGTTTTTACGGTAACCTTTTGGCGTACGTACAGCTTTCCCTCGCCCTCGTATTGGTCGATTTGCGCGAGCACTTCGGGGCTCACCCCCGCCACGAGTACGCCCTCGACCCTCGAGCCGGCGTGCGGGACGACGTACGGGAAGGATTTGAGCGAGGTTACCTTGCGGTAGCCGTCGAGCACCGCGGGCGCGGCGCGCGGACGGTCCCCGGTGATCACTCGATAGACGAACTGGTCCGTCAACGTGCCGTACACGAATAGGCGGACCTCGTCCTCGGCGTCCCGATCCACCCGATGAGGCGTCGGCATTTTTATGACCCGGCCGAGCCGGGTAGCGTTAGGCGAAGAGGTCGGGCAGGTGCTGCTTGGCTTGCTCGAGCATCTCTTCGCTCGATATGGCAGTCGTCCTGCGGGCCGCGTACTGCTCTTCCACCCATTTTGCGATGCCCTGGATCCCCGGGTGACGTTTGTCTATTTGTTTGTCACCCTCCAGGTCGAGGTTCTGGTTGAGCCACAACGCGATGCCGGCGACGCCCGACTTGTCGGTTACCGAGATGCCCAACGGCCGTCCCAGGATGTCGCCGGTGTCGAATATATTGTAAATCTCCTCGTTCTTGATTACGCCGTCGGCGTGGATGCCGGCGCGGGTTACGTTGAACTCGCTCCCCGCGAACGGGTAGTTGGACGGTACGGGCCAACCCATGCTCTTGCTGAAGTACTCGGCGATCTCTTTGATCGCGGTCAGGTCCATGCCGTCGACCTTCCCCTTGAGGCTGGCGTATTTGACGCAAAGCGCCTCCAGCGGCGAGTTGCCGGTCCGCTCGCCGATGCCCAACAACGAGCAGTTGGCGGCGGCACAGCCGTAGAGCCACGCGGCCACCGGGTTCGCGAGGACGAGGTGGAAGTCGTTGTGGCCGTGGAACTCGAGCTGGTCGTGCGGGATCCCGAGTTCGGTGCGCAAGTAGTATACCATCTTCGGCACGCTGCGGGGCAGCGCGGCCTCGGCCCAGGGTAGGCCGTAGCCCATCGTGTCGCAGATGCGGATCTTGATCTTCATGCCGCTTTCTTCGGAGAACCGCATAAGCCGTTCCGCGAACGGGACCACCGTTCCCCAGAAGTCGGCCCGGGTCATGTCTTCGAAGTGGCACCGGACCGCTTTCAGGCCGGCCTCCGCGGCGGCGCCGACCACTTTCATGAAGCCCTCGATCGCCTGCGCACGCGACTTCTTAAATTTCATGAAGATGTGATAATCGGAGATTGACGTTAATATCCCCGTTTCTTCCAAGCCCGCCTGCCG
>JAZGGY010000094.1:0-9740 GCA_036480675.1 bacterium
TACCACCTTGATAAAAGCGACTTCGTCATTCCGGAAGCGGAGCTTCGCGTATACGGCCGGCTGTTTAATAAGGTGGATTACGACGTCAGGTCTTCAGGTCTACGGACCGTGCGCGAGGCCCATTTAGGTACGGCGCTACCGGCCGGTTTTTCAGCTAAAATTGGCCTCTTTTTCGTTCCCTTCGGCGTCGAGGCCACGACGTACGAAGGTTATCTAACCTGCAGCTCCAGGACCGTTACGTCGGACTCAATCGCGCCCGGCCGAAATTCCGGCGTCCGCTTCGACTACGTACTCGAGCGCGACGGTTGGCCTTATAAAATCGGCGCCGCGGCAGGCGTGTTTAATGGCAGCGGCCCTTTGGTTGACGGCGCTGGCCGGATTTACGGGACGCCGGTCCCGGGGGTCAGAAACCTTGAATTTGGAGTCTCTTATTTCTACGCAAAAACGCGCCGGGGAAAATACCGGCGGTACGGACCCGACGAAGAACATTACCTTTCGGAACCCCGCGTCGGCGCCGACCTCTCGTTTACAGCGTGGCGGTTCGAATTCCTAGCCGAGTATATGCAACATTTCGTTAACGACTACCCCATTCCTGCAGAGCGGTACCGCGAACCCTATTTCGTTTATAAGGATACGTACGAGCGCGGCTACTTCGGCACGCTGACGTATACCCAACCGCTGCCCTGGCGCTACTTCCAGAACCTCGCGCCGTACGCGCGCTACGAGCGCTGGGACCCGGCCGTCCTCCGCCCCGGCGACATCCCCGAAGACCGCTACACGGCGGGCCTGGCGTTGCACTTCCTCGGCCGCAACCTCATGTTCCGCAGCGACTATACGCGCATACTCGAGGACGAGTACCGCACGTCCAACGACGTAATCGCCAGCGAGTTCCAGGTGATGTTCTGACGATGTAGGCTTATTAACGTAGGATCGCTAAATAACAGACAATAAAAAGCCGGCCCTACGGCCGGCTTTAACATTTCCCCATCAAGCGCCGTTATCGATACCTTTCCCTATTCCCCTTTATATGCTCTACTAACCGCGCTAGGCCGTCGTTAAACGATACTTTAGGTTCCCAACCTAATATTTCTTTGGCTTTCGCGCCCGAGATGCAGATGCGGTGGATCTCGCCCGGGCGAAGCGGCTCTCGCCGCGGCTCGACGTCGTTGCCGGTTAACGCCGAAAGTTCGTCGAATATTTCCGGGACCGTCGTCTCTCTACTCGAGCCGATGCACAAAACGCCGTTAAAATCGCCGTCGGCCGCGAGCACGTGCGCGTTCACGACGTCGTCAATATAAACGTAGTCGCGCGACTCGGTGCCGTCGCCGTATATAATACAGGGCTCGCCGTCGAGCATCTTCAACGCGAAGATAGCGGTCACGCCCGCCTCGCCGTGGGGGTTCTGCCGCGGCCCGTAGACGTTGGGATACCGCAGCGCGACGTAATCCAGGCCCCGTTGGACGTTGTATAGATATAGATACCGTTCCACGGCCAGCTTGGAGCAGCCGTATTGGGAAATAGGCCGCGCCGGCGTTTCCTCGGTCACCGGTAACTCTTCGGGCTCGCCGTAAACGGCGCCGCCGGTAGAGGAGAAGAGGACCTTCTTCACGCCGGCCGCCAACGCGGCTTCGACGACCTTGATCGACCCCACGATGTTGACGTCGGCGTCGAAGGCCGGTTCCGTTGTAGAGATGCGAACGTCCATTTGGGCGGCGTGATGACTGATTACGCCCGGCCGCTCCGCGGCCACGACCTCGGCGAATTCCATATCGCGGATGTCGAGCTCGTAGAACGCCGCGCCCTCCGGCACGTTGTCCCGCCGTCCCGACGAGAGGTTGTCTACTACTGCGACTTTCCACCCCTCCGAGAGGTACCTCTCTGCGACGTGGGAGCCTATGAAACCGGCACCGCCTGTGACTAATATTTTCACCTTACTTATCCCTTATTTGGCGTAGTAACAAAACGGCGGCAGCTATAAAACAGGTCCAGCCAAAATCCAAATACGTCTGCGCCGGTAGCTGCACCGCCGGGAATATAAAATCGCGATTCACGAGGCGCGTTAATATCGCTACGATCCAACCGATAAAACCCAATACGATGAAGACATCCGCGAGCCTTTTCATATAAAACACCGTCCGGAGGAGTCTGAGTTTCGCTTCCCGGTCTACCTACTCCAGGAGGGCTCATAATCCTCGTACTCGTTGTCGGTTATTTGCTCGAGCAACTCGCCTTCGGGCGAAAAGATATAAATTTCCAGGTCGCCGTCTTTATCCGACGCCACCGCGACGTAAGCGCCGTCCGGGGAAGGCCAAGCCCGCCCCTCCGTACTCTCCAACGTGATTATTTCTCGTAGGCCGGACCCGTCGCGGTTGACGGCTACCAAGTCGTAATCGCCGCCGCGATTAGTGGTGTAGTAGACCGTCCCGCCGTCCGGCGAAAACGTCGGTAGCGTATCTATCCCCGGCGAACGGGATAAATTCGTCTTGACGCCGTCCGCGAGCAACACGACCTCGTTGTCGCCGCCGTCCTCTACGTACGCTAACGCGCCGTCCGGCGCCATACGGGCCATGAATTGGTCCCCCTCGCCGGTGACCAACACCTCGGTTTCGCCGCTTTTGACGTTGAATCGCCAGATATCTTTGTCGCCCTCAGCCATCGCGGTATAAATTACCCACCGACCGTCCGGCGAAAAAGACGGGTCTATCTCCGAATACGGCGTATCGGTTAAACGCCGCAACTCTTTACCATCCACGCCTATTAAGTAGAGTTCGTGATTGCCGTCGCGGTTGCTCACGAACACGACCCAAACCCCGTCGGGCGAAAGCGCCGGTTGGTCGTCGTAGGCTTTGTTGTTGGTAAGACGGACCACGTCCGAGCCGTCGGCCTGCATTACGCATATCTCCCGGTTTCCGTCCCGGTTCGAGGTGAAGGCGATCTTGCCGGGATATAGGCCGAAAGCAGCGACGGCAAAGGCCGCCAATACTAGAACCGCTGCGATGCGCATATGCCCTCCTGTATACGAAGATATGGGATTTATTTCTTCCTCTCGGATAGCTTTTTAGCGCCCCATGCTATGGCGTACTCGTCCGTAAACACGCCGTTGAAGGGATCCGTCGCTAACGCGGATTTAACCGCGGCCAGCGCGCCGTCGTAATCTCCCTTCCTCATTCGCAAACGCGACAGCATTACGTACATCTGGTTTCGCGTCCCTTCGTCTTCAAAATCCTTGGTAAGGCCCACTTCGAACGCTTTAGCAGCCTCGTCTAGATCGGGCTTATCCTTAAGGAGGTAATATTCGCCGAGCGCAAAATAAGCTTCGCCGCTTGTCGGGTATTTTTCGATTAAAGCGTCGAGCGTTTCCTTTGCCTTGTCGATATTTTCCTTGGCGACGTACGCGCGGATCCGCAGCCGGGCTACGGCGATCTTGTCCTCGGCTTTTTCGGAATACTCGTCCGCTTTATCCAACGTTTCCAACGCCTCGTCGTTCTCACCGCGGTATATATGGTATACCGCCATACCGCGATAACCGGCCCAGTTCTCAGGCCCCAACTTGATGCTGCGTTCGAAGCGGTACCGGGCGAGGTCAACGTGGGCGTCCGCCAGCAATATGTAGTCGACCCGTGACGCCCCCCTCGTCATTTGAGCCTTCGTTCGATATTGAACGGCCATCTCTACGTAAACCCATCCGATGCCGTAATTTACTTCAACGTCGTCAGGGGCGAGCGCTAAGGCCTCGCTGAGGGCGTCGCCCGCCTCCTCGTAGCGGCCGGACCGGGCCGCCTTACGAGCGGCGTTGAACAGGCCTTTGGCTCGCGCTAACTTCCGCGCCTCGCCCACGTTATTCTCCGTGGCCCACGCAGGGTGATCGGCGAGCAGTCTATCGTAAAGGCGCACCGCGCCGTCGTAATCGCCGTCCGCGTAGAGCGCCTGGGCCCGGACGTTCAGTTCGGCGCCCGGGTCGGCCTTTTTTCCGCAACCGGTCGCGACGAGCATAAAGACCGCAACCACCGCCGCCGTAGCCACTCGTACGGTGTCCTTGTACACTATTCCTCGCCTTCCAAAGTTAGGAGCTCTTCGTAAAGTTTTTTCGCCCGTCTCTTAACCTTCCTCGGCACTATTACCCGTAACGTCACCATCTGGTCGCCCACCGCGTTGGTGCCGGGGCGCGGTACGCCGGCCCCTTTAATTTTAATAACGTCTCCGTCCTGACTACCGGCCCGCACCTTCGCCTTCTCATCGCCCTTGAGCGTTGGCACGACCACGTCGCCGCCCAAGGCCGCGCGGGCGGGCGAGATCTCGAGTTCGTACAGGATGTTGTCGCGGTCGCGTTGGAAAATCTTATGCGGTTTGACGCCCACCTCGACGTACAGGTCTCCCGGAGCGCCGCCGCAGCGGCCACTCTCACCCTCACCAACGAGCCGTACGCGCATACCGGCGTCAATGCCCGCGGGTAGGTCGACCTTAATCGCGCGGCGCTCGAGGCGGACGCCCCGGCCGCCGCATTCCTCGCACGGGTCGCCAATTACCTCGCCATCTCCCTGGCAGCGGGGACAAGGCATACCTACGCTGAAGAAGCCGTGTCGCTGGACGATCTCGCCCGCGCCGTGGCACGCCGGGCACGTTTCGGGGGATTTGCCGCAGACGCCACCCGTACCGTCGCAGTCGCCGCACGTGCGCAACCGCTCGACTTCGACCTCGCGCTCGGCGCCGCGAGCCGCTTCCTCGAACTCGAGCGTAACCCGCGCCAAGAGGTCGGAACCGCGCCTGGCCCTGCGGCGGCGCGCCGGGCGCGTCCCGAACAAATCGGATAATAAATCGCCGAAGATGCCGCCCGCGGAGAAGAAGCGCTCGAACACGTCGTCGAGGTCGGTGATGCCGCCGTAGCCGCGGCCTTGCAACCCCTCGTACCCATACGCGTCGTAGATGCGCCGTTTGTCGCGGTCGGCCAGGACTTCGAAAGCTTCCGAGGCTTCTTTAAATTTCTCGGTCGCTTCCGGGGCCGGGTCGCGGTCGGGGTGGTACTGCAACGCGAGGTGACGGTACGCCTTCTTGATTTCGTCCAGCGGGGCGTCACGGGATACGCCCAAGACCTCGTAGTAGTCGCGGGTAGTTCTCGAGGCCATAACCCGTTATTTTTCCATCTCGAAAGTTACGTACCTCGTATGGCCCTCGGTTATCACGAGGAGGAGAACCTCGTCGCCGGCCCCAACCCGCGAGATGACGCCATCGAAGTCGCCCACGCTTGAGACCCGGGCCCTGTTGACCTCAAATATTACGTCGCCTTCGCGGAGCCCTTTCCGGTAGGCGTCGCTCGTCTTCTTAACGTCGCGGACGACGACGCCCTCCTGGGTTTCCGGCAGGCCCAGCTGTTTCCTCGCGGAGGGTGTCAGATTGCTGACGCTAAAACCCACGTCGTGTTCCGAACCTTCGCCGAACTGACGTCCGATTACCGCTTCTTCTTCCGGCAGCTCGCCTATCTTGACCTTCAGGGTTTTTTCCCGGCCTTCACGGATTACCTTGACGTCGGCCACGGCGCCTACGTCGGTCGCGGCGACCAGGTTGCGTAAGTGGCCGGCATCGTCTACCTTCTCGCCCTGGTATTCGACGATAACGTCACCGCGTTGTATGCCGGCCTTTTTGGCCGGCCCGCCCTCCGTTACGTCCGCGATGAGAGCGCCGTCGGTAGACTTAAGCTTGAATTGGTCCTTGAGCTCGGGCGTAACCGGTTGAATATAAACGCCCAGCCACCCGCGGGTAACCTTACCCGTTTTTATGAGTTGGGCCATAATCTGTTTAGCCATGTTTATGGGAATCGCGAAGCCGATGCCCATGTTTCCCCCGGTTCGCGTCGCGATGGCGGTGTTGATGCCGATAACGTCGCCGTCGAGGTTGACCAGCGGCCCGCCGGAGTTGCCCGGGTTAATGGCGGCGTCGGTCTGAATGAAGTCCTCGTAGTCGGCCAGGCCCACGTTCGACCGACCGCGCGCCGAAATTATGCCGGCCGTCACCGTATTCTGAAGCTCGAACGGGTTACCGACGGCTAACACCCATTCACCTACTTCTATTTTGTCGGAGTCCCCCAACGTCGCCGCCGGAAAATCCTCCCCGTCGATTTTTATGACGGCGAGGTCCGTCCGGGGGTCGGTCCCCACGACCTTGGCTTCGTACTTGTCGCCGTCGCCGTATACCACCGTAATCTCGTCCGCCCCGGCAATAACGTGGTTATTGGTTAGGATATAACCGTCTTTGCTCACTATCACGCCTGACCCGGAACCCTCTTGCAGGAAATCCTCTCCTTCGGGCCACTCGAAAAACTCTCCGAAGGGGCTTTCGCCGAAGAAATCGAAGGGAGACCCGCCCAGCGGCGGATGCCCCTTCTTGACCGCTTTGGAAACCCTGACGTTTACTACCGACGGGGAAACTTCCTTTACGACCTGGGAGAATCCCTGGCCGATGCGCCGCAGCGCCTCGAGGTCCCCCGATAGTTCCGACTCGGCCGCCCCTCGGGGCGTCAAATCCAATATCCCCGTAACGACCGCGCCCGCTACGAAGCAAGAGACCGCTACCACTACGAGAGCGCCTTTAGTTTTGAAGTTAAAGCTCATACGCAACCTCCACCGTGAAAAATGTATCGCTCTAGGCTATTATAACATACCGGCCTGCAAAGGCCGGTACGTTTTTTACGGGAATCGTTGGCCGATCCCGGGAAAAGGCAATAATGATGTGACGCAAGCGCCGGGCTGGCAGCTACCGAATTACGACCATGCGTTTCGCCGCGTGGAAAGGCCCGGCGGACATACGGTAAACGTAAACGCCAGGGGTTAAAGATGCGGTATCGATCGCGACTTCGTATACGCCGGCTTGGTAGTTGCTGTCCACCGGCGTCTGTACGCGACGTCCGCTTAAATCGTAAACTTCAATTACGGTACGACCCGCAAACCCGTCGGCCAGGCCGAATTTAACGACCGTGTTCTCGCGAGCCGGGTTGGGTGCGGTTTGCGCCAGCCAATACGTGACCGGTAACGCGTTGCCGCCCGCGCGAACTTCAACGGGCCCGTGAGTATGCGGACGACCAAGAACGTCAACGTCCTCGAGTAAATACTCGTACCGCGAACCGGCCTCGACGTCCCCGTCGTCGTAAACGTACGGGCTCCTGCCCTTGATAAGGTCGCCGTTCAGTTTCTCGTACGAAAGCGCCGCATCGGCCTGAGCCGAGGGCCCTTCGTTACCGAACACGGCGCGGCGATAAAGGTTGAACCCGGCCAACATCTTTTCGGAAGACGTCGCCCACCGTACGCGGACAACTTTCCGCATGGCTTCCGCGGCGAACGACTTTATAGTAACCGGCGTGGTCTGCATCGCCGAAATCGTTTCGTAACAGCGAATGCGGCCGGAGCCGTAGTCGTTGTCTTTACCCGGCGTGCCAAGGTCCAACGCGTAATCCTCCATCCACATCCGGACTTGGGCGTTGGTGAGGTTGGGGTCCACTTGCAGGATAAGCGCCGCGAAGCCGGCTACGTGCGGCGTGGACATCGACGTACCGCTCATGACGCTATATCCGCCGGCTATACCCCGCACTGACGTGATTTGGTAACCGGGGCCGGAGACGTCCGGCTTGGTAAGGCCCGGCGGGTACGGGTAGTCATTCCAAGGCGGGATATCATTCCACGTAACAGGCCCGTAAGACGAAAAATAAGCGTAGACGTCGTCCTGCGTAGTTGCGCCGACGGTTATGACCGCCGGTACGGTCCCGGGAGTGCGTATATTATAGGGCGCCGGTAACGACGAGTATGCCCTTTCGTTACCCGCCGCTATCGAATACACCATGCCGCCGGCGATGAGGGTTTCGCACGTTTGACGCCACGTGGCCCAATCGGGGCCCATGTTCCTCGTCCACCCGAGCGACATGCTGGTTACGTCGGCGCCGTTGTCGAAGGCGTACTGTATGCCTTCCCAAGTGTCGGTTTGGTTGCCCGACCCGGAGTTGCTCAGTACCTGCACCGGCATCACGAGCGCGCCCGGCGCGACGCCCGTCTGCGTTCCGGCCGCGCCGTCGCCGCACACCGACCCGGCGCAGTGGCTGCCGTGGCCGCCCGAGCCTCCACGCGTCTCTTTCGAGTTGCCGTTCGTGTTCCATCCGTGGTAGTCGTCGATGTAGCCGTTGTCGTCGTCGTCGATGCCGTTGTCCGGGATTTCGCCCTCATTCACCCAGTCGCGCTCGCGGAGGTCCGTGTGCTCGTAATCGACGCCGGTATCGGTAACCGCCACGACGACGCCGTCACCATTAACGGACAGCTCGCTCCATACGCGGTCGGCGCCGATTTTCGCGACGCCCCAAGCGAGCGCGCAGGTAACGTTGTAATCGGCGTCCAGGTTTATGCGCTGCACGCCTTCAAAGGCGGCCAGGCTCGTGAGGTACGACGCCCGCACTTCGGCGCCGACGACGTTCGGCGCCCAGAGCGCCTTGACGTCGCGCGCCAGGCCCCGACTCTCGCCTTCCTCCAACGCCGCCACAAGCTCTTTTTGGCTTTTTGCGGCGCGTTCTTTCCCGATGCTACGTACCAGCTCGCGGGCCGCGTCTTTGTTCAGCCCCGCCGTCATAGCTTCGAAAGCTTCGGGCGCCAAGGCGCCGTCGAGCGCAAACGTCACGGGCACAAATTCGTCCGCCCCGGCCTTCGCCAGATGCTCTACTACCGCTGGCGAAATCTCGGCCGCGGCGCTCGCAACGCCGGCCAACGCCAGATACGCCGCTACCGCGGCCCATTTCACCAAACTCGTTCTCATCCTTTTTAAACCCCTTTTGGTTAACGCAGGTTTTTAGACTTGTCCAGGGCGTAATTCCTTCCGCCCGGGCATCCCCTTACGCTAAAGCCACATTATTAAACCCCCTCGGCTGAGGGAGAATTTATATCCACCCGGGTTACTCCTCGAGCCAGCCTTCACGCAGTCATATCAAAACCCCACCGCTACACCCAAGCTTCCCAGTTTTACACCCCCGATTGCGATGGTCTACTTTAATTTTAACATTTTTTCCTAACGCTGTCAATAAATATAACCTTACGAGGCATATTTACCTCCCGTGCGAAACTATCGAACGGTGTCGGCGCCGCGCCCTCGGAATTATACGGTCTCTATTATTATATCTTCGACCTCCTCGGCTCCTTCCTCGTAAAACTTCGCCTCGTCCGGCGCCAACTCCTCGTCTTTTAATTTGCGGTCGTGCTTGAGGCCCGAAAAGGATTACCGAACTCGGGTATGACCTGCTTTCTTTCTGAACACCTGACGCGTCCCGTTCAAAGTTTGTCGATTGCGCTCGCGAGTTTCTTGCGCACGCCTTCGGCGACGTCGGCCAGGTTCGGGTTATCTACCGCGGCCATAGATGCTACGGGGTCGATCGCCGACACTTCGGCCCGGCCCGGCTCGCGCTCCTGGACGACGACGTTGCACGGCAACATAAGGCCTATCTTATCCTCGGCCTGGAGCGCCCGGTACGCGGATTCCGGGTGGCACGCCCCTAAAATTTTATACGGCCTGAATTCGACGTCGAGCTTCTTTTTAAGTGTCGACCGTACGTCGATCTCCGTCAAGATGCCGAAGCCCTCGGCCGCGAGCGCGCCGCGAACCTTTTCCACCGCCTCGTCGAAAGATACGTTTAATTCCTTGCTGAAGTAATAATTCATACGGCCTCTCCTCGTTGGATAGGCGACCAGCGTGATTTCATAATACTATAACGTAAATAC
>JAZGGY010000095.1:0-20535 GCA_036480675.1 bacterium
TTTTATCGCTGTCCTCGCGGTACCTCTCGTTGATGTAGCTCGGGCCGCCCTCGACGCTTAGCTCCTGGGGGTCGCTTTTAATCAGGTATGCGCCCAGGCCGGCGAAGTTGGAAATACGGTGCTCGAAGCCCGAGAAGACGTTCCGTCGCCATTCGGCCTTGTACCGGCCGTAGAGCCTTTCCCCGGCCGTCAGGAAGTATTTGGCCCCGGCGGAGAGCGCCGCGCTTTCGCCGGTCTTTTTGCCGCCGGAGGTTGAGAACGTGTAGTTGCCGTCGCCGTCGAATAACCACCGGCCACGGGTATAGTCCGCTTCGCCGTCGGCGGCCGCGCCGTGGTTCTTGGTGTTCCCGCCGGTCCCGGGATACGAGAGCGTAGCCCGGGCCTCGAGCGGTTTCTCGCCGCCGGCAGCCGCCGCGGCCAGGCCGATGCAGGTTATAAAAATCGATACGAAAGTTTTGCCCACGCCGTTTCCCCTTTCGCCGCGCTTCCCCCTATGCTTTACGAGGCGCCACGCCGCGCCTCGATTTCAGAAAAATTCCCGCCCGGCGAGTTTCATTTCACCATTTTGAACGCGCCCTGCACGCCCAATATGATCATCTCGGTCCCTATCACCGCCAGGATTAATCCCATCAGTCGGCTGATAATTTTCACTACGCCCGCGCCCAGGAACTCGATGAACTTCCGGCCGTAGACGAAAAACAAGTACGTTATAAGGCACATAACGCCGAAGATCGCGGCCGTCGTTACGACCGGCAAAATGGACCCGCCGGAGGCGAAGTTCATGGCCGTGGCGATGGTGCCCGGGCCCGCCAGAATCGGTATCGCCAACGGCGTCAACGCGACGCGTATTACGGAGTCGCGCGAGGGGCCGCGGTCTTCGGCCGACGGCGTTTGCATCTTGGAGAACCGGCCTTGAAGCAACTCGAAGCCCACCCAAAAAATAAGGACCCCGCCGGTTATGCGGAAGGCGGGCAGCGTCAGGCCGAAGATTTCGAAGATGTACTTGCCCGCTACGCAAAAAACGGCGACGACGACGAAGGCCGTCAGCACCGACCTCCGCGCCACGGCCCTCTTCTGCGGCTCGTCGAAGTTCCCGACCAGGCCCACGAATATGGGCGTGTTCGCGAACGGGTTCATAATGGCGAAGAAACCGAAAAACGTCTTAACCATGAGCACGGGTAAACTATCCAGCATCACGTACTCCCGTTTTGCGTACGGCCCGCGCGCCGCCGTCGCGGTGTTTTCGCGTTCCCGCGCGGTAAGTTACCGTTATTTAAAATACTATCACAAACGAAGAACAAATTCTGGTAAATTAGCCTTTCTACGTATAATTTTTAGCTAATAAGCTGAAGCGTTTATTTAACGCAAACTCGAGCCCAACGAGGAGCAACGCCCCTGGACGGAACGGTCCCCTATCTCGGCGAAGGCTTCGCGCTGCTGACGGCGATAACGTGGGCATTCGCCGTAATCCTGTTCAAGAAGAGCGGCGAGACGGTGCACCCCATCGGCCTCAACCTCTTCAAGGACCTGTTCGCGCTCGTCCTGTTCCTCCCCACGATGTGGCTCTTCGGCGAGACGCTGTGGCGGGACGCGCCCGCCGCGGATTACGCGTTGCTGCTGGCGAGCGGCGCGTTGGGCATCGGCCTGGGCGACACCTTCTTCTTCAAGAGCTTGAACCTGCTGGGCGCGGGCCTGACGGCCGTCGTGGATTGCCTATACAGCCCGTTCATCATCGGCCTTTCCCTGCTCTTCCTGGCGGAGAAGCTGGGCGCGCTTCAGGTTGTCGGCGCGGCGCTCGTCGTCGCCGCGGTCCTGGCGGCCTCGCTCGAGTGGCGAAAAGGGGGGTTGATAGGCCGCCGCGACCTGGCGTTAGGGATCCTCTACGGCGTTCTGGCCCTCGCCTCTATGGCGGTGGGCATCGTAATGATAAAGCCCCTCCTGGAGCGTTCGCCGCTGCTGTGGGCGACGGAGATCAGGGTGATCGGCGGCGCCGCGGCGCTGGCCGTCATCCTCCTCTTCCACCCCCGGCGGCGCGCCATCGTGTCGTCGGTGGTCTCGACGCGCGGCTGGCGCTACATGCTGGGCGGCTCGTTCGTGGGGGCGTACCTCGCGATGGTCTTTTGGCTCGCCGGAATGAAGTACACCCAGGCCTCGATAGCCGCGGCGCTGAACCAGACGGCCAACGTCTTCATCTTTATCTTCGCGGCGCTCTTGCTTCGCGAGCCGATCACGCGCCGGCGGACGCTGGGCATCGTCCTGGGCTTTGCGGGCGCGGTCCTGGTGTCGTTTGGATAGACGCTCCTATTAAGCATTAAGGCGGGCGTAATGCCCGCCCTGAAGGAATGGTAAATTACGATAAAGGGTTATCGGTAGGGGTACGGGTCGTTCCACATCGCAAACGAATAGCCATGACCGCTATCTCCAACGACGACGTCCTTTACGATATGTTCGCCCGCTTCGTTGAACTTACCTAAAACTACTTTGTCCGTTTCGCCGGTCTGGGTTTGCACGTACCAACAACTCCCGTCGAAGTCCGCGATAAGGCCGCGCCAATACCCAGTTTCAGATCTGCCGCGCCGCCATAATAAGCTCGCCGAATTATCGAAGAGGCCCAAGTACCACACATCGGGTTCAACCTCGACGTCCGCCAATACGTATCCGGTTCTTCGACCCACGTCTAAGATCCTCCCCCTTACGTCTATGGTTTGGATCCGTTTTCCGGAGCGGTCGACCTTGACGAAGTACGGGGCCGCTTCCCCGGTGAACCAAACGCCGCCGTCCGTCTGGTCGACGAAAAGCTTTTTTATCGCATACTCGTAACCTATTTCGGACGCCGTCTTGGAAAATACGAGGTCCCCTGATTTCGTGAATTTACAAAAACCGGAACGGGTTATGCCCCACAATTCGCCTTCGGCCTCGTAAACGGAAATGGCATATAGTAATTCCGTTATCTCCTTAGTTGCGAGTAATTCGCCTTTGTAGTTCAGAACTCTTAGGAAGGATTCCTCCACGTCGCGGTATTGGTATATCCAGACGATTTCCTCTTTCGTATCGAACACAGGGCCGTACGTGTAACCGCTAAAAGATACGCTCCGTCTGAATTCGCCGGCTGGGTCGTAAATCGAAAAAGACCTAAATAAGTCTTGAGTCCAAATATCGCCGGTAGATGCGTTTATCCTTGGTCCGTGAACGTTACTCGAACGCCATTTCCAATAGACCTTTTCGCCGCTCTGGTCGTATTCGTACCAAAAGTTGTCGTAAAAAACCCACAAAGGGTGTGGTATTTTAGGCGGCGTAGGCCGGAGCGGTTCTTCCGGTTCGAAGATGCAGGAAACGGCGCAAATCACGGCCACGAATAAAGTAACCGCAGACGCCGCCAAAACCCGGAAAACCTCCCGTCCGCCTAACCGCGAACCGTAAACCATATTCATCAGCGTATACCTCCTCACGGAAATATCCCTCTTCACAAATATAACACGAAAATATTATAGAAACATCTTTAACTAGGTTTGGTTTTCCCGCCGATTTTATATTAATATAACGCCAACATTTTTCACTCCAGCTCTCGGCGAAGGGAGGATTCACGTTATGGATAATAAAAACCCGTCCCCGGTCAACGTCCGCTTCATATACAATTTCTGCAGTGACCTCGCCGCGACGCGACATTTCTACACCGATTTAATCGGCCTTGACGAAGCGGCGTACAGCGAGGAGCACCGCTACCTCTGCTACCAGTGCGAAGGCTTCCAACTCATGTTCTTCCGGCCGGACGCGGAGGTCGAAGCGCTCGAGGGGTGGGCCGACCAACCGGGGTACGACGGCGGGACCGAGTACGTCACGTCGTCGTCCGTCGAGGTTCCGGAGGACGAATATGCCGAGGTCGTAGCGCGCCTCCGGGCGGCGGGCGTCGATTGTTTTTCGGATAAGCCGACGTGGCGCGTCGACAGCTACTGGGGCTTCACGGTGAAAGATCCGATGGGCAATACCGTCGAGGTTTATACGGTCCCGAAGGAGACGCCGGCCTCGACGACCTGGCCCGGCAAGTAACGGCCCGGGCACGATAAAACAAAGACGGGAGGTCAACCGAATGGCCGAGAAAATTAACATGGGTAAGTTCTTTTTATGTTTGAAGGTCCGCGACGTGAAACGCTCCCTCGCGTTCTACCGGAAGTTGGGTTTAAAGCAGGTGGGCGGCACGGTGGAGGAGGGGTGGGCGATGTTGGGGTACCACAACCTCTGCCTGGGCCTCTACCAGGGGCATATAGAACAAAACCTACTCAACTTCCGCGGCGGCGACGTCTTCGCGATCGCAGAGGAGCTTAAGGCGCGGGGCTTTAAATTGAAAAAGGAGGCCGAACGCGAGGAGGACGGCAGCGACGGCGCCTGGCTGGAGGACCCGGACGGCAACCTGATATACTTCAATACCCACGCCGACGAACGGGAAGACGCCGGCGGCGATTAAGGTCCCCGACGTCGCGCCGGGCATACGGAGGGGCAAATAAATAGACGGCGGCGAGTGGGTTGCGTTCGTACGGCCGGCGGCCGGCGGCGCCACCCCCACTAAGACATATTATATTTCGATATGTAGCGACCCCCTTGCGGCGGCCTGATTTTTGTGTTATGGTGACGAAACCGGCCCGAAAATCCCTAAATGGCAAATCGCCTGCCGATATTCTGGGGATGCACGATTGCCCACCGCCTCCCCTTCATTGAAAACGCGACTAGGCGCGCGCTACAAACCCTCGGCATCGAAATCGTCGACGTCGAGGGTTTTAGCTGTTGCCCCGACCCGCTTTTCTCGCGCCTGCTGGGCGAGGAGACGACGCTCGCGCTTTCGGCGCGGAACCTGGCCCTGGCGGCCGCCGCCGGCCCGGAGCTGTTGGTGGAATGCAACGGCTGCTACCAGTCGCTCGCGACGGCGGCGCGCGAGCTGGGCCACCGCGACCGGCGGGAGGCCGTAAACGCCCGCCTCGCCGCCGCGGCGTGCCGGTACGAGGGAGGGGTCCGTCCCCTCCATATTTTAGAAGCCCTGCGGCGCCTGGGCGCCGACGCCGTGAAGGAGTGCGTCGCGCGACCGCTGACGGGTTTGCGCCTGGCCGTACACTACGGCTGTCACGCGCTCGCCCCTCCGCCGCTGGCCGTAGACGACGCCGCGGACCCCGGGATTATTGAGGATACGGTCCGAGCCCTCGGCGCGGAGCCGGTCGCGTACGGCGAGCGGCTGAGCTGCTGCGGCGGCTCGCTCTCGGCCTTCGACGAAGGCGCCAGCGCCCAACTCCTGAGGCGCAAGATGCGCAGCGTCGACGAGGCCGGGGCCGACGCCGTCGTCCTCACCTGCCCGAGCTGCTTCCTGCAGTTCGACCTCCGCGCCAAGCTCGTCGACGAGGACCTCCGCCTTCCGGTATTCCACCTCGCCGAGCTGATGTGTCTCGCCTTCGGCGTCCCGGCCGGGGACCTCCGCTTCAAAGGTTGGCACGCCGTCCGCGTGGACGACGCGATGAAGATTATCGGCGCCGAGGAGGAGGGGGAGGACCTCCGCCGGCACTTCGACGTCGAGAGCCTCGCCGAATGCTGCGGCTCCTGCACGTACGAGTGCACGGTCGTGCGGGGCCAGGCCGACGTCGCCAAACGCAACGTGTACGACCCGATGGCGGTCGTAGATAAGGTCGTGGCGGGGGAGGTCGAGCCGCTCCTCGCCGACGAGGAGATCTGGTACTGCATCGCGTGCCACGAGTGCGCCTTGCGGTGCCCCCACGGCCGCGGCCTGGCCGGGACGTTCGAGACGCTCAGGAGGCTGGCGCTCGCGCGGGGCGTGAGGCCGGAGGCCGTGACGGCCCGCCTCGACAGCGTCCGCAAGACGGGCCTGGGCCTCGCCAAACAAGATTGGGCCCGCGAGGAGTTTGGCCTCGGGCCCGCGTCCCAGCCGTCCGCCGAAGAAGTGGCGAAGGTCCTGGGCGGAAGTGACGACGAATGAACGGCTTTCCCTATAGAGGGACGTGGGACAAGCCCGCTACGCCGCCCGGCCGGCTCGGACGAATCGGCGAGGCGTGCGGCATCGCCGCGTTGGTAAACCTGGACGGACGCCCCGAAAGCGGCGCCCGTATCGGTAAAATGATCCGGACGATGGTCGACCGCGAGAACGGCCTCGGCGCCGGCTACGCCGCTTACGGCCTCTTCCCCGAGCGCGCCGACCTCTACTGCCTCCAGATGCTCTTCGACGACCGAGGGGCGCTGGAGCGCGCGCGGGAATTCCTCGGAAAAATATTCCGCCTCGACGCCGACGAGGAGATCCCGACGCACCCGGTGGCGACGCTTTCGGGGAAGGCGCCGATCTGCTGGCGGTTCTTCGTGGCGCCCCCCAAAGAGGCCGACGGGCAAGAGGACGACTACGTAATGACGCAGGTCTTCCGGATTAACGCCGAGCTGGCCGGCGCGTTCGTGATGTCCTCCGGCAAAGACATGGCGGTCTTCAAGGGGAACGGCTGGTCGTACGAGATTTTCGACTTCTACGGCATCGGCGATTACGAGGCGCCGCTGTGGCTCGCCCACTCGCGCTTCCCGACCAATAGCCCGGGCTGGTGGGGAGGGGCGCACCCCTTCAATATCCTGGGCCTCTCCATCATTCACAACGGCGAGATCACGTCCTACGGGACGAACCGCCGCTTCGTCGAGATGTGGGGTTACCGCTGCATGCTGTTGACGGATAGCGAGGTCATCGCGTATTCGCTGGACCTGCTGCTGCGCCAACAACGTCTCCCGGAGCTCGTCGCGTGCGCGGCCCTCGCGCCCCCCTACCACTTCCTCATCGACGAGATGGAGAACGGCGGCGCCCGGGAGCTGCTGCGCGAGATCCGCGTGAACTACCGCCCGGCGATGCTCAACGGCCCCTTCAGCATCGCCGTGGCTACGAATTACGAAACGCCGACGCTGCTCGGCATGACGGACCGCAAGAAGCTCCGGCCGCTGGTGGCGGCGACCTCCGCCGACGGCAACACCGTCTTTCTCTCGAGCGAGGAGTGCGCCATCGCCATCCTGGGCGAGGATGCCACGGAGGCCTGGGCCCCCCACGCCGGCAAGCCCGTCATCGCCGGCGTAGGGCGCGGCCTGGTCCGGCGCGGCACCGAGGAGTACTTCCAAGGGCTCGAAATAGAGTTCTCGAACGCGTAACCGTTATGGCGGACATATACCACGAGATCCCGCCCCGCTTCCAGGTCGAAATCGACCGCGAGAAGTGCCGCCTCTGCGAGCGGTGCACGGTAAACTGCACCTACGACGTGCACTCGTTCCAGGGCGAACGCATCGTCGCCCGCAGCGAGAACTGCGTCGCGTGCCAGCGCTGCGCTACGATGTGCCCCCAGGGGGCGATCTCGATCCTGCCGGGGAAAATCACCTTCGCGCCCCACTACACGTACAGCGATCGCATCAGGCGCA
Organism: bacterium; assembly: GCA_036480675.1. Lineage (GTDB taxonomy): Bacteria > RBG-13-66-14 > B26-G2 > WVWN01 > WVWN01 > WVWN01. The sequence continues at coordinate 7,432 of JAZGGY010000095.1, forward strand.
TCATCTACGAGCAGGCCAGCACGGGGGGAGTGATGCTCGCCGGCTCCGGGACCGACCTGCCGTACCGCGTCATCTTCGACGACCTGCTGCTCGACGCCGCCCAGGTGACCAATCCCTCTATCGACCCGCTGCGGGAAACAGTCGAGACTGTTACGTACCTCGGCCGCAAGCCGGACCGGATGTCCGTTGCCGAAGACGACGGCAAGTTAATCGTGAGCCGGGGCGCCGACTACCCCAACGTCGAGCTCTCGACGCCGATCGTCGTGGGCCACATGTCGCTGGGGTCGATCTCGTACAACGCTTGCCTCGCCATCCTCCGCGCCGCCAAGGAAGTGGGGACCATGGTCGGGACCGGCGAGGGCGGCCTGCACCCCGACTTCTACGAGTACGCGGACGTCATCAACAGCGAGGTCGCCTCGGGCCGCTTCGGCATCGAGCCCCGCTACCTCAAGGAGATCGCCGCGATCGAGATCAAGATAGGCCAGGGGGCCAAGCCGGGCCACGGCGGCCACCTCCCCGGCGAGAAGGTCGACGCGGTCATTTCCGAGACGCGCATGATTCCCAAGGGGACGGACGCGCTGTCGCCCTACCCGCACCACGACATCTACAGCATCGAGGACCTGGCGCAGCTCATCGGCGCCCTCAAGGAGGCGAGCCGGTACCGCGTGCCGGTGGGCGTCAAGATAGCGGCGGTACACAACAGCGCGCCCATCGCTTCCGGCATCGCCCGCGCCGGCGCCGACTTCATCACGCTGGACGGCCTGCGGGGCGGAACCGGCGCCGCGCCCCGCATCATTCGCGACCACGCCGGCATCCCCGTCGAGCTGGCCGTAGCGGCCGTGGACCGGCGCCTCCGCGAGGAGGGAATCCGTCACCTGGTCTCGATCGTGGCGGGCGGGAGCATCCGCTACGCCGCCGACCTGGTGAAGGTCCTCGCGCTGGGCGCGGACGCGGCGATGGTGGGCCAGTCGGCGCTGATCGCGATGGGCTGCCGCGCGTGCCAGATGTGCCACCTCGGCAACTGCTCGTGGGGAATAGCGACGCAGCGATCCGACCTCACGCGGCGCCTCGACGTGGACATCGCCGCCCAGCGGCTGGCCAACGTCTTCCACGCCTGGACCGAGGAGCTCCGCGAGATCCTGGGCGCGCTCGGCATAGACTCCGTTGAATCGCTGGTGGGCAATCGCGACCGCCTCCGCTACGTGGGGCCCAACCCCAAAGTCGCGGAAGTTTTAGGCGTCAAGCACGCCGGCGAACCGTGGTCGGATTAAACGCTTTTGGAGGAAAATGGTCGAATTGAAGGAGAAAGCAGAAGCAGAGGTAAGGGCGGAAGCCGAACCAAACGTCATCGAGATTTCCGCGCTGGACGAACGGGGGGAGCCGAAGCCCTACAAGCTTCTTAACGACGAGGTCCACCGCGCCGCCGCGGCCGGCTGCGACGTCATCCGCCTGCGCGACGTGCACGGCCAGCGTTTCCTGGCCGCGGGTCTGGAAGGCCGGGTTCGCCTCGAGGTCTACGGCACGCCCGGCAACGACCTCGGCGTCTTCATGGACGGCCCGACGATCGAGGTCTTCGGCTCGGCGCAGGACCAGGCCGGCAACACGATGAACAACGGCAAAATAGTCGTCCACGGCAACGCCTGGGACGTTACGGGCTTCGCGGCGCGGGGAGGCAAGATCTTCGTCCGCGGCGACGGCGGCTACCGCATCGGCATCCACATGAAGGAATTCCGGCGGCACCGGCCGGTCGTCGTATACGGCGGCTGCGTGCGCGAGTTCTTCGGCGAGTATATGGCGGGCGGCCTGCTGGTGGCGCTGGGGCTCGACGGCCGCGGGAAAGCCGCGAGCCGCGACCCGGGCCGCGAGGTCGTCGGCTCGGGCCTCGCGACCGGAATCCACGGCGGCGTGATATACCTGCGCGGCGACGTCCCCGACCATTACCTCGGCGTCGGCGCCGTCAAGCGTGAGCTCGACGAGCGCGACCGCAAAACGCTCGAGCCGGTATTGCGCGAGTTCGGCGAGCACTTCGACGTCCCGCTCGAGTTGATTTGGGAGAAGCCGTTCACGAAAGTCGTGCCGGCCTCCTCCAGGCCCTACGGGGCGTATTATTGTGGAAAACTGATCTAAGGCGTGCCATACTAAGGACGCAGCGACCGGGGAGGCCGCGATGCTCAGATATGCGACGATATTAATAACTTTGGCCGCGCTCCTCACGACGGGCTGTTGGTACGGGACTTTCATGAGCCCGCGGGCCGTCGGCACCGGCAAGGTCCGCCTCCGCGTCGCCGGCGAGCTGCCGGCCTACCTCAAAAGCCACGACCGCGAAAAGGACAACGCCAAGGTCCCGGGCCCGGAGGGAAAAGAGGTGACGCCCGGCTTCGGCGACGGCTTCGCCAACGCGATGATCACCTACGGCGCCGGCGAGCGCTTCGACATCGGCCTCCAGGGCAACTTGTACTCCGTCGGCATCCACGCCAAGTGGTGGGCGGTGGTGGTGCCGGAGAGAAAGAAGAAAGGGATGGACTTCGCGCCCATCCTCTTCCTCAACTACATCTTCGAGACCCAGCGCATCGCGCCCAAGCTCTCGCTCGTGGGCGGCCTGCCCATCAGCCGCATCGCCGAGGCCTACATCGGCTACGAGGGCTTCTACGGGCCGCAGATGACGCTAATGGACGACGTGTTCGCGGGCCGCATCGATTTCGAGGACATAGGAAAGCAGGAGCTCTATCAGGACAACCTCTTCATCGGCGTCGACTTCAACTTCAAGGACATCGGCTTCACCACCGAAATAGGCTACCCAATCAACCGCAACGACCGCGACAGGTCGTCGGTGATATGGTTCGGCATCGCGGCGTATTACGGCGAGTTGTTGAGGGGCCTATTGTAGCGGACCGAAGAAGGCCGGGGCGCCGCGCGCGGCGCCTTAATCGAGCAATATAAAGGAAGACCCCGCCCAATGGGCGGGGTTCGTTTTCGAATATCGTTACGGAGAGTTTATTTATAAACGTCCCCTCGGAAGCCGATTAAGTAAACTTTTATGCTTTCTTCCGTTAATAATTGACAACGCGAACGGGCCCTACCCTCAACCTGAACGAATTTTCGAAACCGCCGCGGACGGGCTTGACGTCAATTGTCCTCGTTTGCGGGTCCGCGGCGAGTTTCTCGAGGCGCGACGTTATGGCCTTTTGAAGGTATAGCGGAAGGCGATGGTAGTTCTTAGCGGCAGTCTTGGAGAATAATACCCTCACTCTTTGCCGGCGCCCCGGTTGACTTCCTCCAGCGTATTCGTATCGCCGCGCTCAAAATCTTTTCGGCTGCCGGCGGTTTGAGTTTCGGCATCCTCCAACTGATTGCCGCGGGCGACCTTATCCGCGAAATACAGTATTTCGAGAATCGCGTCCTCGTCCAACGCTACCGCTTTTTCTATAAGTCGACCTAATAATTCTTGCTTGGTCATCTATATCACCCGATACATTATAGCATTATTAAAGGAGGCGGTAACCTCAAAAAGGGTTTTACGCCTTCGCCCGCGAGACAAAGCTTGACGGGCGCGACGCAATCTGTTAAGAGTTAACCCTGCGGCGCTCCGTTGTTAACCGCCTTTTGTAATATGAAACTCAAAGGCCACCACATAATCCTGCTGCTCATCATGGTCGGCATGCTCGCCGGCGGCATCTGCGGCTGGGCCTTCGGCGAGAAGATGCTCGCCGTCAAGTTCCTGGGCGACCTCTTCCTCAACTCCCTCATGATGATGATCGTGCCGCTCATCGTGGCGTCGATGATCTCGGGGGTGGCGTCGCTGGGGGACATCCGGCGGCTGGGCCGGACGGGCCTGGTGACCGTCGGCTACTACTTCCTGACCACCGGCGTCGCCGCCGGCATAGGCCTCTGCCTCGCCAACATCATCAAGCCGGGCGCCGGCGTAACGCCCGTAGCGCACGAGCTGCCGTCGATGGTGGGGGAGAAGACGTACACCGTCGTCGACGTCATCGTCAACATGATCCCGAAGAACATCTTCGAGGCCGCGGCCGAGACCAACGTCCTGCCGCTCATCGTCGTGGCGCTCGTCTTCGGCGGCATCCTGACGACGCTGGGCGAGAAGGGCCAACCGGTCATAAAGTTCTTCGAGGGCGTCAACGCCGCGGTCATGAAGCTCGTCTACCTGGTGATGATGTTCGCGCCGGTGGGCGTCTTCGCGCTGGTGGCGACGAAGCTGGGCGCCGCGGGAGGAGGGGAGGCGTTCTGGGGGGAGCTGTTCAAGCTGGGCAAGTACGCGGCCACGGTGCTTACGGGCCTCGCGCTCCACGCCTTTATAGTCCTGCCGCTGCTGCTTTTCTTCATCGCCCGCCGCAACCCCTTCAAGTACGCGTTCAACCTGCTCACGCCCTTCGCCACCGCTTTCTCCACCGCCTCCTCCGCCGCGACGCTGCCGATGACGATGCGCGCCGTCGAGAAGCGCAACAAGGTCTCCAACGAGGCGGCGTCGTTTGTGCTGCCGCTCGGCGCCACTATAAACATGGACGGGACGGCGCTCTACGAGGCCGTCGCCGCGCTCTTCATCGCGCAGGCGTACGGCATCGAGCTGACGGCGGTGCAGCAGCTCGTCATCTTATTCACGGCGACGCTGGCGGCGGTGGGCGCCGCGGCCATCCCGGAGGCCGGCCTGGTAACGATGGTCATCGTGCTCACCTCGGTGGGCCTGCCGGTGGAGGGCATCGGCGCCATCCTGGCCATCGATTGGTTCCTGGACCGCTGCCGCACGACGGTGAACGTGTGGGGCGACAGCGTCGGCGCCGCGGTCGTCGACCGCCTTGAGGTCTCCCGCCGCGCCACCCGAGACGAGGTGGAGGAGTATTAGGGGTGATATGAATAAGACGCTTACGATCTCCGTTCTTTTATCCATCCTGGTGCCCCCGACTTTAGCCCTCCACCTCTACCAGCCGGCGCACGACTACACGCCCGCGGAGGTGGGCGAGCTCAATTGGTTCGAGCTGACGTTATTGGAAAACGAGCCGTACGCCCGCCAGGGACGGGTCTTCGACTCGGACTTTCTCATGGACCACTACCTCGCCACCGACTGGTACGGGCCCGTCCACGGCACGCGGGAGCATATCGAAGCGGCGATGACGTTCACCGCCAAGGAAGAGCGCGACATGGCCCGCTTCAAGAAGGCCGCGGCGAAGCTCAAGGCCACGTACGACGGCTGCTGGCCCGTCGCTTCCCTCGCCGGCCTGGAGGTCAAGTACTACCGCAAGTTGTCGTCCGCTAAGGTCCCCAAGGTCCAGCTCTCGCCCGAATTCTATGACCTGGGCGCGGCCGACGGCATATCGGTCTGGTCGCGGCCTGCCGTCGCCGCGGACGACGCTTTGGAAGAAGAGCCGGCCTCCGGCGACTACTACCGCGTGTACTTCCGCGAGGGCGGCGCGATCGCCGCGGTCGGAGCGTTAGGCCAAAGCCACGGCAAGCCCTACACGATGTGGAAAGCGTGGTTCGACGGGGACGGCGCGCTCAAGCTCTTCCATCCCATCTATAGACGCGACGGGAAGACGAGCAAGGTCGCGATCGCGGCTTTCGCGGGGAGCGCGGAGGATACGCGCGTGCGTTGCCTGATTTCCGGCGACGCGAGCCGCATAGATATGGAAGTTCGCGGCGGCCCGTACGCCCGGCTGCCGTTCACGGTCATCCTCTACGAGGAGCGGCGCGGCGGCGCCGAGGGCTACCAGAAGCTGGTCGGCGACTAACCCCGGAAAATGTAGCGACAAAAAAACCCCGCCTTTCGCAAGGCGGGGTTCGCGTACGGGTCGCGTTGTTTTTAAGTGGGGAGGGGTTTCAGTCGGTTGTTACTCTTTGTTTTCGAGGAGCGCAACCGGCGTACCGCCGCCGTCTATGGCCAGCGCGGCGTACTTGCGAAACGGCTTCATAGCTTACCTCCCCGGGTTAAGGTTGAATGATAACGTTCGGTTTACGGCCCGCCGGGCGTTACCTCCGGCGTCTTGCCTCTAAAGTCTTTCGCCGCTGCGCCACTAACACCCTTCAACTCAGCAAGGGTTAAAGCGAACCTCGCGAGCGTTTCTTCGTGTAGTAGGCCGGATTTCATCTTTTCTATTAATAAATTTCCGAAGTGTATACGGTGCGTCGCTACCAACCTTTCGTGGAATTCGGCAAGCGATTTTACGGCGCCGTCGTACATTCTAATATATATATACCCGATGAAGTCGCCTAGTACGGCGCTTAGCAAACCCGTAGCGGCCGTTAAGACACTTGCGGAAAGCTCAACTTCTCCCATCTTGTACGTTAGGTATAATAAGTAGCCTGTAAACCCTATTATAACGAAGCCCATAGCAATACACGAGACGCCGACGACAAAAACCCAACGGCTCTGTCTTAGAGTCTGGTCATAATATCTTTTTAACTCGAACTGGTGGAACAAAAAAAGCTTTTCGGCCCTTTTTTCCGCTGATGCTTCTTCGACCCTTCGAATATCTAGCTCGGTAAATAAATTTCGAATCTCATCGTCGAGCTCTCGCTTGCTGATGGATAATGCGAAACCTAGGAGCAAAAAACCGGCAATTAGGGGAATAGAAAAAATCCACCCAATATAAGACGTTAATCCATATACTATCGGCGTGCTCAATAAAAACGTAAGCCCCAATACCGTGTAAACTCTCTTCTTAAATTCTCTCTTACTAAGTTCGTGCTGGAGGCTTTGTAACCGGTCTACTAACGCATCCCTTTGGCCTACTCCCTTATTTAACGTATCCATAATCAATTTACCTCCTTACCGTTATTATTTATAAATATACTTCATAATATTGTATAAATATGGCCCGCGGCAGTCAAGCAAAAAATATAATCAGTTGGCCCAAATTTGAGTCCATAATAAATAAATAACTTCCAAAACCAAAATTACTATGTAGTAAGAATAAAACCCCGCCTTTGCGAGAGGCGGGGTTCGCGTACGGGTCGCGTTGTTCGTAGGCGCGGTTTAATTTTAACCTTGCTTCGTAACCCGCCGAGGTTTATTATAAGTAAAAAAGCGAACCGCAAAAGGAGGCCGAGATGCTCGTTGAATTCGCGCTATACAAAATAATCCCCGGCAAGGAGGCGCAGGCGCTGGGGATACTGGAGGAGCAGGCCGCCGCCAAGCGCGGCCTGGAGGGCTGCCGCGACGCCCGCGTCCTCTCCGCGTCGCGCTCCGTCGCCAGCCCCTCCACCGACCCCGAGCTTATCCTCACCCTGGCCGAGTTCGACGACGCCGCGGCCTACGCCGCGTACCGGGACCTCGTCGCCGAGGACGAGAAGAAGGCCGGCAAGGCCGCCCTCGCGGGGCTAACCGCCGCGCCGCCTATGGTCGGCGTCTTCGAGTAGGCGCCGGCCTTAATAATTCGTTATTAATAACTCCCGCCCGTCCGCGCGGCGCGTCCCGCGCGGCCGTACTTTATCGGCGCAGTACCGCGGCCTTACCTCCTCGACGTTGAAGCCGTTATACAGCGCCCGCACCGCGCCGCAATCTTTGTAGCTCACCAGCCACCGGCCTTTAAGGCCCGTAAGGATGCCGTGCAGGCGCTCGTGGTCCGGCGGCGTGAAGTCGCCGCCGTAGTAGCGCTCGGTCCCGACGTACGGCGGGTCGAGGTAGAAGGCCGTATCGGCCGCGTCGTAGCGCGTCAGGCAGTCCTCGTAGCCGAGGTTCTCTATCGTCACCTTGTTGAGCCGCCGCGCCCAGAGCTTGAAGTCCGCCAGCATGGAATATTTGCCGGGGTACTTCTTGCTCGAGCTGAAGCCGCACCCCACCTGCCCCGAGAACGCGTTCTTCACCAGGTAATAATATACCGCCGCGGCGGCTACCGGGTCTCCCGCCCGGAAAGCCTTCCGGAGTTCGCCGTACAGCCTCCGCGAGCGCGGCAGAAGCTCGAGCGCCTCCGCCAGCTCGTCGGGCGCGTCCCGCACGACGCGGTAGAGGTTGACGAGGCGGCCGTTAACGTCGTTCAGCACCTCGACGTACGACGGCTCCCGGGCGAAGAGGACCCACCCCGCGCCGCCGAAGACCTCGCAGTAGCACCGGGACGCCGGCAACTTATCCGCGACGACGCGGGCGAGGCGGGACTTGCCGCCGATGTAATTTAGGAACGAACGCATAAAGGTCCGGCGGGTTAAAGTCCGCTACGGGAAATGCACAACCACGTCGCCGGGGACGCGGTTCTCCACCGCGAACGCGAAGCCGAAGGACCCCGGCTCCGCGGCGGGCGACTCCGCCGCCAGCGGCCCGGTGCGGCGGCAGCGTTCCGCGGCCAGGACGAGCTCGCGCTCGTACAGGCCGTCGTCGCCGTCGTACAACCTCAGCGTGGCGAGCAGCTTGAACGCGCCCGGCGCGCTGAACGGGCTGACGACGACCGTTTTGCCGCCGGCGGCGTCGGAATAGAAATAGTCCACGTAGACGTAAAGGCCGGCCCGAGCGGCGTGGAACGTCAGCGCCGTCCCGTCGACGGCGTACTCGTCGGGGCTCGGCGTCCCGTCCACGCGCCGCAGCCGCCAGTTGTCGTCGCCGATTACTATCTCCGAAAGCGGGACGACCGTAGTCTCGACCAGTTCGACCTCGTGGGGCGGCTCCGTCGGGACCTGGTGCGGCTCCGCCTCGGCCCGGGCCACCGTGCCGGCCGAGAGGGCGTCGCCGGTGACCGCGGCCAGCAGCTCGGCGTTCAGGTCGTACCACGCTATTTTGCCGTTGATGGCGGCGTCGTTGGGCAGGACGAAGCCCGCCGGCGACGGCAGCGCCACCGCCAGGCCGAAATCTATTTCCACGTCGCCGTAGTCGGGGAAGTTCTCGCCCCGCTCGGCGTCTATTACCAGACCTCTTCCTATGAGCTTCATACGCAACTCCCGCGTAGCGCGCGTTAGCGGCGCGCGGCCAGCCGCACACGCCACTCGGTGCGCCCCGCCCGGACGCGCCGCCGCCGGAACGCGCGGCCTTTCTCTCGTTTTAAATAGTCGGTGCGTAAATACTCCGTCTCGAGGCCGAGCGAGCCCGCGCCGGCCGAAGGTATTCCGGCCGCGAATAGGGCCGCCTCGAGCCGCTGCGCCAGCGCCGTCACGGCTTCCTCCGCAACCGGCCCGTCGCCGTCGACGTAGGTCCAGATGCGGAGCGTCACGACGACGCGGCCGTAGTCTCCGGCCGCGGCTTCGACGCCGGACGACGCGGCCTCGACGCAGAACGTACCGCCGGCGCCGAAGGCCGGGACGTGGTCCGGGTCGCCCGCGTACACGACGGCGCCCTCCAGCTCGCGCTCGACGAGCGCGCGCACCTGTTCTTTGACCTCTCGTACGTAGTTCGTCGCGTCGCGTCGCACCTTACTTCACCGCGTTTCGAATCAACACGCGGACGACGTCATCGGCCGGGATTTCTACTAACGTCCCGGCTGAGACCGCGTGTGCCGCGGACAGGGCTACCGTGTTGTCGTCGACGACGTAGGCCGGCGCGCCGAGGTCTTCCAAACGCGGCGAGCGCATCGCTACCCGGAACGAGCCGTCCTTCCACACCCGTGCCGAGACGTCGCCGTCTTCCCCCGCGGCGTTGTCGCCGCGCTCGTACGCCACGCCGACGAACGTCAAGCCGGCCTCGTCCGCCGCAGGGACCGCGTACCCCGCGGCGTTCAGGCACACCAACGCCCCCTTGTATATCACCGTGCGCGCGGCCACCTTGTACGCGACGAGGATGCCGTCCTTACGCTCGGCGTCGTGATTAGCGGTTAGCGCTGTCAACTCCGCACCTCCTAATTGTTAATCTGCCTGAGACTGGTTACCTTCCCACGGCGCAATAAAAAAGCCCGGCTAAAAACCGGGCCCGATTTTCTCGGCGCTAAATTTTTCCGTTACGTCAAGGCGTGAACCGTAACGACGCGACCAACGACTCGAAATCCTTCTCCACCAAAGGCCACTCGCGCTCGAGGCTCTCCGCGGAGCAGAAGTACACGGTGGTCCCGTTCCCGATGGAGTACACTACGGTATGATGGTAACCGAGCTCGTCGAAGGTGGTGAACTCGAGTCGGGCCGCCCGGCCGAAGCTGAAGTGTTTGTCGCCGAGCGAGACCCGGTCGTAACTCAGTTTCGTAACCTTATAGGTGTTTTTCTCGTTCTTCTCCAACAAGCCTTTCAGGAATTTGTAGTCGACTTTGAAACCGTAAATGTCGTAGTCGGCGTAAGTTATAGTTATACGGCCGTTGAGTTTTTTGTTCTCAAGGCTGGCGGCGACGAGCGTCGTGAAGGCCGTGTTTACGGTCCAATTGCCGCTCGGCACCTCGAACGCCACCTTCGCGTCGCGGCAAATAACCTCTTCCGCGACGGCGGCGGCCGCGGCGGCACAAAGGCCGGCTACGCATAAAAAACTTATCGTTTTCTTCATAATAAATTCTCCTGTGCGGTTCGCCATCCCGCTCGCCTTAATATACGTTAACCCCCACGGTGCCGTCAACTAAATTACCACTTTAAAATTTCGGCCGGTTATACGAAACAGCCCTCTTTTGGTGTGGCCGCCGTGCCTTTATATTATCAGGGTGAACGCGACCGATATTAACATAAAGCCGAGATATGTCAAGCACCCGGAAAACCTATTTTTCGCGCGGGCGGGCGGCCTCGATTTCCCGGCCGGTCCGGTATCCCCGTCGGCCTATGAAAAAAGGCCCCGCAGGGGGGCCCGTTTTTTCTTAATTACAAATGAAACCGCTATCGAACCGTTTCCTTCAATCCTTTCCCGGCCTTAAACTTTACCGAACGCTTCTCCGGGATGTATATCGTTTCGCCCGTCTTCGGGTTCCGACCCATCCGACCTTTGTTGGTGCGTACTTCGAACGTTCCGAACGAAACTATCGAAACCCGCTCGCCCTTTTGGAGGCTGTCCTGGATGGTGTCGAATACCATGGATACGACGTCGTCCGCCCGGCTCTTGGGCATGCCGGCCTTCTGCGCCACCGCTTGGGCGATATCCGATTTGCTTACCGCCATTTCACGACCTCCTTTCTTAAAAGTCTCTGATTGACGCTAACACACCGCGCCAGCCGTGTCAATCAAAAAAGCATACCACATATAGGTTTTTTTACAACTTATTTTTTCGGTCAATCCTCCTCGCCGCCGGCGGAAAGCCGCTCGTCGGCCATAGCGCGCCACTCGGGAAGGGCGTCGGGGGCGGCGCGCACTTTCCGCCACTCGTCCACGGCGCGGGCCGGGTCGACTTCGTCCAACGTCAACGCCAGGTTCAGGTGGGCGAGCGTATTCGCCGGCTCGATGACGAGGGCCCGGGCCAACGCCGCCGCGGCCTTCTCGTAATCGCCGGCCTCGCGCAAGGCGGAACCCCAATATATATACGGCTCCGCTTTGTCGGGCTCCAGCGACGCCGCGACCTCCAGCTCGGCCGCGGCCTCCTCGTACTTCTTCGCCCGGGCCAACGTTACGCCCAGGTTAAACCTGAAGTTGTAGTTTTCGGGCTCGAGCGCGGCCGCCTTGCGGTACGCTTCCGCGGCTTCGGCGAACCGGCCCAACTTGTTTAGGTTGTTGCCCAGGCCGAGGTACGCCTCCGCCAGCTGCGGCGCGAGCTCGATTATGGCGCGGTACTCGTCGGCCGCGCCCTCGTAGTTTCCGGCCGCTTCGTGTATTTCGGCCATGTTCGTGTACTTGGCTATGCTCTGCTTGCGGCGGTGCTCCTCGCCGCCGATGAGCCAGTAACAACCGCCGGCGGCGGCGACGGCGCCGCACGCCAATATTTTTATAGCCAACAGTTTTATATTCACGGCGTCGCCTTTCGGTTTTTTTCCTCGAGCAAGCGCTCGAGTCGCTCGCGCGCCTCCGCGGCGCGACGCTTCTCGCCCGGGGCGCCCTCGGCTAACCCTAAGTACCGGCGCCACTGCTCCGGCGCCCGGGACGGTTCGGAACGCTCGCGCGCCGCGGCCAGGTTGTAGTTGAAATCCAGATTGGACGGCTCCAGCGCCAACGCTCGCTCGAAAGCTTCCGCCGCCCACGACGCCAGGTCCGCCTCCAGGTAAAGCTCGCCGATTTGATTGTGCACCTCGGCGGCGTCCTCCAGTCTGGCGGCCGCTTCGTAAAAATCCGCCAGCGCCGCGCCGGGCCGCCCCGTCTCGCGCTCAATCCGACCCAACGCCGCGTAAACCCGGCCCGCCTCGTCGCCCTTTAGCTCCGCGGCCTTCCGTAAAAGAGGCGTCGCCTGTTCGTATCGGCGCCACCCCTCGTACGCCAGGCCCATACTCTCCGCGACTTCTCCCTCGTCGTAACCGAGCTCGAACGCGCGCTTGTATAGCCCCACCGCCAGATCGTACTTCTTCAACTCGAAATAGACCCGCCCCGATTGGTAGAAAAACCGGCTCTCCAGCGGCGCCAGGCGAGTTCCCTGGTTGAAGGCCGCGGCCGCCTCCGCGTAATCGCCGGCGTAATAGTTCGCCAGGCCGAGGCCGTAATAAGCGTCGGCGTCGACCGGCGCCACCTCCAACAGGCGCTGCCAAAAGAACGCCGCTCGGCGGAAATCGCCGCGCCGGTGGTACAGAACGGCGAGGTTGTGGAGCGCGGCGACGCTACGGGGGTCCTCGGTCAGTACTTTCAGGTACGCCTCCTCGGCCTCCGCCGGTCGCCCCGCGGCGGCGAAGGTAACGCCGAGGTTAAACCAGGCCGCGGCGTCGTCCGGGTAAAATTCCAAATATCGGCGGTACCGCGCCGCGGCGTCGTCGAACCGCTTCTCGTCGTGGTAGAGTAAACCCAAGAAGAAATAAGTCTCGGGGTACGCCGGCCCCGCCGTCGCCTCGTAGTGCTCGGCCGCTTTGCCCCTCGAGCCCCGCGATTGATAAATCCTTCCCAAATAATAATGAGCCCGGCCGTCGTCGGGCCGCGCTATCAGCGTTTCGAAAAAGGCCAGCTCCGCCGCTACGTGGTCGCCCGCCCAGAACGCGACCTCGCCCGTGAGCAGCCTCGCTTCCACGGCGCTTTCGTCCGCGACCGGCGGGGCGGCGCCGGCGCAAGCCGCGGCCGCGCAAATAGCGGTAAACGCCCAGCTCAGCCGCTTAGCCGCGATAACCCTCCCGCGCTAACGCGGCGTGTCGGCGCTGCGCA
>JAZGGY010000096.1:0-4804 GCA_036480675.1 bacterium
CGCGGACGGCGGCGACGATAAAGTTCGCGCTGCCGGAGGCGACGACGGCCGATTTGGAGGTATACGATTTGAGCGGCCGGCGGGTGGCTACGCTGTACTCCGGTGCGGCGGAGGCCGGGGAACGCGAAGTGGTGTGGAACCTGGCGGGCGACGACGGCTCCGCGGTGGCGCCCGGGGTGTACATATACCGCCTGCGGACGCCGGGCGAAGTCGCCGCGCGGCGGCTGGTCGTGGCTCGGTAAACGGTGGCTTAACTTATACGCGAAGGCATGGGCGGGCTCCGGCTCGCCCTTTTTCCGGTTTGGGGCGTTAAACGGTTTTTTCGGCGGCACCGTCTAAAGTGGGCGCGGCGTTTGGCATTGCAAACGCGTGCCGGCGGTGTTAAAATTATAGTAGAAATCGTAATGTTTTCAGGAAGGAATTGGCCCCGATGAGGCCGTTCGTTGGGATTTTAACGGCTTTGGCTTTGGCCGGCGCGGCATGGCCCGGCGGCAAGGAAGCTTTTTTCGATTACTACTCCACCTCGTCGTCCCTGATCAGTACGCTCAACAACGCGGCCGCGGACCTGCAACAGTTGAATCTACAAAGCGGCGACTTCTCCGACGCCGTCGCCGGCGATATCAAATCCCGGCTCGTAAAAGCCCGCGAAGGTTTCAATTCCGTTTTGACGTACGACGACCACACGAACGAATTGAACGAGGGGTACGTGCTCTACATAGATAAGATGTTGCTGGCGTTAATGGTAGCCAAAGAATATCGCGAAAAAGGCGAACCCGAAAAGCGCGACCGTCTGGTCAAAATTATGGCCGAGGCCGGCGAACTGCGGGCCGAACTGAACGATAAGGTACAACGCGACAAAAAGAACTGGGGGCTCGACTAGCGCCGGGGGTATTTAAAAGATATGAGGATAGTAAACGTCATAAAAAGAATTGCGGCGGCCGCCGTCCTGATATCAGTTATGATGCTGGGCTCGGGTTGCTACGAACGTTTCATCGTCATTCAGGTGAAGAAGCCGCCCGAAATCGACCCGTCGGTGTACAAGCGGGTCGGCGTGCTGCCGTTCCAGGGCGAGGAGGACGAGGGCCTTTTGGCATCGAAGGCGGTGCGCGAGAAGATGGCGGCTGAGGAAAATTTCCTCGTCGAACCCGCCGAGACGGTCGAGGCCGCCCTCGACCGGGTCGATTTCTTCGATCCGTCGAGTCGGGACCAGGCCGTGGCTTTGGGCGCCGAGTTGGGGGTGGACGCGCTGCTCAACGGCGAAGTCGAAGGTATACAGCGGACCTATAGCCCGGAGGGGGACGTCCGCAACGAGCTCTACACCGCGGATCGCCAGGGGATAGCGCCGTTCGAGCTCGGGACGCCGCACGCCACGCGGTACATGGACGTGAATTTAAGGTATACGTTGCGGCTGACCGTCAAAGCGCTCGACGTCAGGACGGGGCGTTTGATGCGCCGCCGGGAATTCGAAGCGACGACGATGCACACCTACAAACAAAGCGAAGTTACCGAGGCCTCTTTTAAGGAAAAAGAGGTTTTCGATGAGCTGCTCGAAACAGTCGTGGATGACTTCGTATATACGCTCCAACCCCACGACGTGGCACAGACGCGTGAAGTTGCGAGGTTTTAAATACAAACTGGCGTGGGCCTTGGCTCTCGGGGTCGCTTTTACCGCCGCGCGCGCGGCGGCTTTCGGCAAGTCCGTCGTCCGCAACGAGAAGTTGTCCTGGCGGGTCCTGCCCACCGAACATTTCGACATCTATTACTACGAGGAGGAAGATTTTCTGCTCGATTGGGGGGCCGAGATCGCCGAGGACGCCTACATCAAGATGTCGGACGAGCTGGGTTACGATTTAAGTAAACGCATACCGATAATCCTTTTCATGTCGGCGCGCGATTTCGAACAGAACAACATAAGTCCGGTGTCGGGGGAGGGCGTGGGCGGCTTTTCGGAACCGCTCAAGAGCCGCCTCGTGATGCCGTACAACGGCTCCCAGCGCCGGTTCGAGGAGACCATGGTCCACGAAATGGCGCATATCTTCCAGTTCAACATGTTGGTCCCGCCCATGGGCTCGGTGTTTACGGGCGTGGCGCCGCCGGACTGGTTTATGGAGGGGATGGCCAGTTACTTCGGCGGCGACGTCGACCCGGAAGGCGAGATGGTCCTGCGCGACGCGGTGATGACCGCGAACGTCCCCGACCTCGACAGACTGAGCAATTTCGGGTATTTACCCAGCCCGTACCTCGGGTATAAGCTCGGCCAGTCGGTAATGGTGTATTTGGTCGAGACCTACGGCGACGACGCTCCCGCCGAGCTGCTGAGCGCGTTCAAGGCCACGACGCTGAGGAGGCCCGACAGCGCCCTGGACGACGCGTTCGGCATCGAGCTCGCCGACCTCAGCGAGGATTGGAGGGTTTGGCTCCGGCGACGCTATTGGCCTCTTATCGGCGAGAAGGACCAGCTCAAGGATTTCGCGACCGAGCTGACGCCCAAGGACGACAGGCGCGATTATATTTCGTATTTCAAGCCGAAGTGGTCGCCCTCGGGCGATTTGGTGGCGTGCCTTACGGTCAAGGAACGCTTCCTGGACATCTTCCTCGTGAACGCCGAGACCGGCGAGAAGTTCGAGAATCTCACCAAGGGTTATTCGTTGTCGAAGTACGAGTACATAATGTATTTGCAGAACGGCCTCAGCTGGTCCCCGGACGGCAACTTCATCGCTTTCGTCGGCAAGAAGGGAACCTACGACCAGATATTCATATTGAACGTTTTCAACCGCAAGACCGCGCGGCGCTATAACCCGGAGTTCGAGGATATCCTCTCGCCGGCGTACTCGCCCGACGGGACCAAGATCGCCTTCGCCGGCGTCAAACGCGAGAAGAGGGATATCTACGTTCTGGACGTGGCGTCGGGCGCGATTTCGCGCGTTACCGACGACTTCTACTCCGACGGCTATCCCGATTGGTCGCCGGACGGCGAGTACATTTACTACGCGTCCGAACGGCAGACGTTCCACAACATATTCCGCGTACGGCCCGACGGCACGGGCCGGGAGCAGATTACCTTCGGCGATTACGAGAACGTTTCGCCCGCGGTATCCCCCGACGGCTCGCGGTTGATGTTCACGTCGGACCGGATCGACGGCATCTTCAATATTTTCGTGATGGATTTAAAGACGCGGGACGTAGGCCGGCACACCGACGTCGTTACCGGCGTTATGGACGCGGCCTGGTCCCCCGACGGCGAAAAGATAGCGTTTACGTCTTTCGAGAACATGACCTATTCCATCTGGGCCATGCCGTGGCGGAACGAGCCGGTAGCGGAGGTCGCGCTCGAGCGGCCCGAACCGGGAGACTACGGGTACGCGGAGTGGCTGGCGCGGCGCGGCAACCCGGGCGAGGGCGGGGATGAAGTCGAACTGTCGGTCGTCAGCGAACCCGCGGGCGTTGCCGTGGCCTTTGCCGGCGAGGAGGAATCGGGGGCGGCTGCCGGCGGCGAGGAAAGCGAGGCCGGCGAGGAGGAGGAGCTAGAGCCGCTGACGGTCCGAGACCTCGTCGTTTCCGATATCGTGGCCGACTCGCGGAAGTACGGCATCAAGTTCAGCCCCGATTACCTCTACACGACGTTTTCCTATACCTCGGGCGGCATTTTGACCAACTATACCGTATTCGGCTTGAGCGACATCCTCGGCAGCCACCGCATCGACGTCCTCTTCGACTTGACAACCATCGGCTCTTTTAACGATTTAAGCCTCGCGTTGGATTACTATTACATGACGCGGCGCACGTCGTACGTCTTCTCGGCGATAACCTGGCGGGATTGGTATATAGCCAACGAGATCGGCTTCGACGAGCGCCTTTCGGGCGGGTCGGCGATCGCCTATTATCCGTTGAACGTGAGGAACCGGGTGGGCGCCGGCCTTTACGGTTACCACCGCCGGCGGATATACTTTTACGGCCCGGAGGAAGAGCCTATACCGTCCCGGGACGACAATAAGTTGGGCGCGTTGGCCAGTTTCACCCGCGATACGTCGCAGTGGGGTTACTATCACCCCACCGCGGGCACCCGTCTGGCCTATACCGTCCGCCAGACGGTACCGGCCACGTCGCAATCGTTGTATTATACCGAACAGATCCTCGACGCCCGGCGGTATATTAGGATATCCCGGCGGATTAGCCTGGCTTTCCGGGCCGCGGCCGGCCTCGGCTCCGGCCGCGACCCCGAGAACTTTTTCATAGGCGGCGGCGATACGCTGCGCGGCTACCGTTACGACGAGATCTACGGCACGCGTTTCGGCCTGGGCAGTTGCGAGTTCCGGTTCCCGATCATCGATTACGTCGTGTGGCCCATAGAGGGTTTCGCTATCGGCGGTTTCCGCGGCCTTTTCTTCGTAGACGTCGGCTCCGCGTGGGCGGACTACGACAACAAGTCCATATACCCCGACGACCGCCAGTGGCACACCGACGACGAGGACCTCGAATACAACCGCTTCACGTTCGCTACGTCCGAAGGCGGGTGGCATCTGGTCCACGCCAAGATGGCGTTCGGGACCGGCTTCAGGTGGTGGCTGGGGTACTTTGACCTGAAATTAGATTGGGGTTGGCGTACTAACCTCCGCGACGTGGAGAAGCCGCCGCGCTTACAATTCTCGCTGGGTTCCGATTTCTAATGGTCGTGGCCGAAAGTTACGTCGAGATCGACCGCCGGCGATGCGATTTGTGCGGCGCGTGCGTCGCGGTATGCGCGCCGCTCGCGCTCCGCGTCGAGGGCGAGATGCTCGCGTACGACGCCGCGGCCTGCACGGCC
>JAZGGY010000097.1:0-3023 GCA_036480675.1 bacterium
TAGGGGCCGACATTTATGTCGGCCCGCAGGGGGATGAAAGAAAGGACACGTGATTTCCCGGTTCGAAAAAGGCCGCCGCGGTTGGCGAGTTTTAATTACGTAGGGCCTTACCGGTATTTCGTTACGCTATGCACGCCCAGCAAGCGGCCCGTATTCGCCGGCAACTTCGATTACGCCGCGGCGGTAGAGATACTATCGCGCGTAGCTGGGCGCTTCGGTTTCGACGTATTGGTTTATTGCTTTATGCCCGATCATTTGCATCTCCTTCTGGAGGGAACGGAGAATACCGATCTAAAGGAATTCATGCGTGTGTTTAAACAAATGACGAGTTACCATTGCAACAACGAATCCGGCGCGCTTTGGCAGCGATCTTATTACGACCGTATTCTACGTCGCGACGAGGATTCGGTTACGGTCGCTCGGTATATCCTTAACAACCCCGTTCGCCGAGGGTTAGTGGAGGTTGTTATGGGGTACCCGTTTTCGGGTTCATTCGTAGCTCCGTTGACGGATATCCTATAAGGCCTCCGGGCCGACCTGAAGGTCGGCCCCTACAAGGGAAAAATGTTCCGCCTTGAGTCCAAGGTAGATACGAAGTCGAAGGAGTTCAAGGAGAACCGCGACGTGAATCTCGCGGTCGTCGCGGAGTACCGCGAGCGGCTGACGCAGATCCGCGAGATGGGCCCCGAGGGCCAGCGGGAGCGCCACGTCAAGCGCGGCAAGATGCTGGTGCGCGACCGCATCCGCGGCCTCTTCGACCGCAACACGCCCTTCCTGGAGTTCAGCCCCCTCGCCGCCCGGGACATGTACGACAACGAGGCGCCCTGCGCGGGCCTCGTCACCGGCGTGGGCGTCGTTCACGGCCGCGAGGTCCTGGTCGTCGCCAACGACGCCACCGTCAAGGGCGGCACCTATTTCCCCATCACGATAAAGAAGCACGTCCGCGCCCAGGAGATCGCTCTCCAGAACCGGCTGCCGTGCGTCTACCTCGTCGACTCCGGCGGCATCTTCCTGCCGCTGCAGGAGGGGACCTTCCCGGACCGCGACCATTTCGGCCGCATCTTCTACAACCAGGCCCGTCTCTCCGCGTTGAACATCCCGCAGATCGCCGCGGTGATGGGCTCCTGCACGGCGGGCGGCGCGTACCAGCCGGCGATGTCGGACGAGGCCATAATCGTCCGCAAGGAGGGGACCATCTTCATCGGCGGGCCGCCTCTCGTCAAGGCCGCCACCGGTGAGGAGGTCACCGACGAGGAGCTGGGCGGCGCCGACGTCCACTGCCGCATCTCGGGCGTCGCCGACCACTACGCCCTCGACGACGAGCACGCACTCGAGATGTGCCGCAACGTCGTCCAGAATCTGGAGAAACCCCGGCGCTACGACCTGGGCCGCGACGAGCCCGAGGACCCCCACTACGACCCGGAAGAGCTCTACGGCATTGTCCCCACCAACGTCAACAAGCCGTACGACATCCGCGAGGTCATCGCGCGCCTGGTCGACGGCTCGCGCTTCCACGAGTTCAAAGAGCTCTACGCGCCGACGATCGTGTGCGGCTTCGCGCGGCTGATGGGTTACCCGGTCGGCATCCTCGGCAACAACGGCGTCCTCTTCTCGGAGTCGTCGCTCAAGGCGTCGCACTTCATCGAGCTGTGCACGATGCGGCGCATCCCCATAATATTTTTGCAGAACATTACCGGCTTCATCGTCGGCAAGCAGTACGAGCACGGCGGCATCGCCCGCGACGGCGCCAAGCTGGTCCACGCCGTGGCCTGCGCCGACGTGCCCAAGTTCACCGTCATCGTCGGCGGCTCCTTCGGCGCCGGCAACTACGCCATGTGCGGCCGCGCGTACGAGCCGCGGCTCTTGTGGATGTGGCCCAACGCCCGCATCTGCGTTATGGGCGGCGACCAGGCCTCCAACGTCCTGTTGACGGTGAAGCTCCGTCAGCTGAAGAAGAAGGGCGTGGAGTGGACCGAGGAGCAGCAGGAGGAGTTCCGCAGGCCGGTGATGGAGGAGTACGAGCGGCAGAGCACGCCCTACTACTCGACGGCGCACATTTGGGACGACGGCATCATGGAGGCCACCGAGACACGGACCGCGCTCGGCCTCGCCATCGCGATGTCCTTAAACGCGCCCATCCCCGAGACGCGCTACGGCGTGTTTAGGATGTAGGTTAGGAAGCGGGGTAACGTGGCCGACTACGAAACGATAACGTTCGACGCGTCGGGCCCGGCGATCTGGGTGACGCTTAACCGCGACGACGTCCGCAACGCCTTCAACGGCCAAATGCTCGCGGACCTGCTCGACGCGTTCGAGACGGCGCCCAAGGTCCCCGGCGGCCGCGTCGTCGTCCTCACCGGCGTCGGCTCGGCCTTCTGCGCGGGCGCGGACCTCAACTGGATGCGCGCCGTCCGCGACTTCACGTACGAGCAGAACCTGGAGGAGTCGAACCAGGTGTCGGCGGTAATGCGGCGAATTTACGACTGCCCGCTGCCCACAATAGCCCGCGTAAACGGCCCGGCCATCGGCGGCGGCGCCGGCCTCGTCGCCTGCTGCGACCTGGCGGTGGCCGCCGAGAGCGCGCGCTTCAGCTTGAGCGAAGTCAAGCTGGGCCTCATCCCGAGCTGCATCTCGCCCTACGTCATCCGCAAAATAGGCGAGGGGAGTGCCCGCGAGCTCTTCCTCACCGGCGAGCGCATATCGGCCCGGAAGGCCCGCGAGATAGGGCTGGTCAACGACGTGGCCAAGGAGGGCGAGCTTGACGTCGTCGTCGCCAAGTGGGTCAACCAACTCGTTACCTCCGGGCCGGTAGCGATCGCGAAGTGCAAGGAGCTCATCCGGAACGTGCCGCAGATGGACCTGGACGAGGCGGGCCCCTACACCGCGGAGATGATCGCGAAGATGCGCACGTCCGAGGAAGGCCAGGAGGGAATGGCGGCCTTCCTTGAGAAACGTAAGCCCGGCTGGGCGGAGTAACTAAGGGGTTGAGGGGTTGGCGAAGGAAGAAGAAATTAAAAGGCTAC
>JAZGGY010000098.1:0-4195 GCA_036480675.1 bacterium
GCCCAACGCGAGAAAGACGAAGAGCTGACGGAGCAAGAGAAGTTCGAGGAATATTTCGACTTCGGGCCCGAGGAACTCGACGCCGCGGAGGCGGCGAACGCCGAGAATACGGACGCCCCGGCGGAACCGGCGGCAGCGGCCACCGGCGAATGAAGAGAGGTGCCGGTAGTTACGCCCTCGTCTGCGGCGCGGCGTTAACGTCGGCGTTGTTGGCGGGTTGCGCGTCGGCCCCGAGCGCCCCCGACGTTCAGAAAAAGACCTCGTATTTCCGCGTCGTCCAGCGCTTCAAAACGCCGGGCAAAGGGCTGGCGGATATAACGTACGCCAAGCGATATATCTGGGTCGCCGACGAGGAAGGCACCGGCCTGATATGCAAAATCGACCCGCATACGGGCTCCGTCCTCTCTTCCGTAACGCCGAGTTACGGCCCGCCTTCGGCGTTGTGCACCGACGGCGCGTACCTCTACGTAGCGCACGGCGCCACGGGCGACGTCTACCGGCACGCGCTCGAGCCCCGGCTGAGAGAGCTCACCCACTTCTCCACCGGCCTCGCCGACGTCCGCGGTATGTACTTCGACGCCGGTAACTTCTACGTCTTCGACCAAGCCACGCGGGGGATGTACGAGTTCGACGCGGAATGGAAACCCGGTCGCTCGTGGCGCGCCGGCTGGGAGGACGAGACGATAAGAGGGTTGACGAAGGCCGACGGCCGCATCTGGTCCGCGGACTGGCGCGACGGGTGGCTCAACCGACATCGCTACGCAGGTTTCGACGTTGACCGCAAATTTTGCGCGCCGGGGTGGCACCCTGCGGGGCTCGCGTGGGACGGCGGCTACCTTTTCGTGGGCGATACGGGCTCGCGGCGGATATACAGGTTGGAATTAAAAGTCCGGGAGTGAACCGCGGTTAAAGCATTTGAGCTGCGGCGGAGGCTAGTTGGAATCGATGCCCGCCCGCCGGGCCGAATATAGGTTGACGTAAAGCGGCTTCGTGATAGAATATATGAGGATAGTATTCGCCGTAAAGACCTCAACAGGGAGAAAGCCGTATGATGCGCTTAGCGACCATAGCACTAGTTATATCGCTTTCCTTTGCCGGGCCGGTTTTTGGCGATTGGATATATGAAGGCCAGTTCGGGACCCGCGGCTCGGGTGCCGGCCAATTCCAAATCCCGTTCGGCGTCGCTTACTCGAGCCTCGGGGACGTGTACGTAACCGATTCTACGAACAACCGCATCCAATACTTCACCGAAACCGGTACTCTTAGAGGTGCTTGGGGCAAGCCCGGGTCCGGCAACAGCGAATTCCGCGAGCCGGTCGGCGTCGCCGTAGCGCTCAGCAACGACGTCTACGTAACGGACCGCCGCAACCACCGCGTGCAATACTTCACGCCAACGGGTTCATACAAAGGATACTGGGGCAGGTCGGGTACCTCGAACGGCTACTTTAGTTTCCCGGCGGGGATCGACGTCGCGCCGCACGGCCAGGTGTACGTCGCCGACACCAACAACCACCGCATCCAGTACTTCAGCTCCACCGGCTCTTATCAGGGCAAATGGGGTACGCTTGGGACCGGTACCAAGGAATTCAATAGCCCCTGGGGCGTAGCGGTCGCCCCCAATGCCAACGTCTTCGTGGCCGACACCCAGAACGACCGCATCCAATATTTTAACCGGAACGGCGACTATCTCGGCAAATGGGGAAGGAAGGGGACGGGAAAGGGAGAATTCGACAGGCCGGTGAGCGTAACGGTCGCGGCCAACGGCAACGTCTTCGTCGTCGACGGCGGCAATCACCGCATCCAATACTTCAAACCCACCGGCTCCTACCTGGGCCAATGGGGTAAGTTCGGAAGCGAGGACGGCGAATTCAACAGCCCGGGCGACATCGCCATAATGACCTGGGCGTACGTCTCCGACCGAAACAACGACCGTGTCCAATATTTCGACGACACGGAATACGCCGTAGAACCCGCCTCCTTGGGACGGGTCAAGGCCTTGTTTAAATAAGGCGGGGTATCCGGAGCGAATAAAAAGGCGGCCTGTACGGCCGCCTTTTTTGCTAATGGAAAACGTCGCCGCTTAAAAAGTCGGCGCTTGGTGCTTCTTGACGTCGTAACCTTTAAGTTCGTACTTCACGACCCGCCAATCGACGAGCTCGAATGGGTCGATCTGGTATTGCTTAAAGTTGTTTTCGTAGTACACGAGGCCCACGTCTTTGGCGTAGAGTTCCCGCCAGCTCTCGGGTTTAAACTCGTTGCCGTTATCCAGGAAATACTCCCGGCATCTAAACTCGTCCTTTTGCGCCGGGACCTTAATCTCGACGTCGCGCACGTACTCCAGCGGGAAGTCGCCGACCAGGCCCGTCTGCGACCACTCGCCGACATACATAGCGTCCCCGATCAGATAAGCCCACGCCACGCGCTCGACGTAACAATCATCGCCATCGGGGGCTACGATGATCTCCTCGGGAGAACTGCCTTCTTTAGTAACAGTAATTACGTATGCCGTCGGAAAACCTTCATAATTATCCTTGGTATCCTTTATTTCCAAAGTCAACTTATACTCTTCGCGCGGGCTGAACATACTTTCGACGGTAACCTTATATTCCCACCAATTGTTCAAGGCCGTCGGGAGGTACGCGCAATAATTATCGGGCCCGGGCGGGGGCGGCGGGCTTCCGTCGTCGCACCTGATCGTAGCCGTCAATAAAAAGGCCAACGCTAGCGTCAACGCCACTGCTTTCGTACGCATCTCTCATACCTCCTCTTCGAGTTCGCTATATTCTAAATAACCCGCGACTATATGTCAACATTTATTTATCGCGACGGCGTGGCGTTGCGACGACGTCGTTTCAACCGGCGGGCAAGGCGCGCGCTACCGGAACTACTTTTCGCAAACTTCTACCGACGATGCCGAGCAGCCGCGTTCATCTCCGGCGCCGGTGCGCGGCCCTTTTTCGTTGACAAACCGACTTTTTTTATTAGAATATGAGTGTAGTAGACAACGACGTACCTACTGCGTCTCGGACAGGAGGAAAAATGATGAAACACTACGTTTCTTTCCTAGTTATTGTCTCGGTTTGTGTGCCGGCCGCGGCCTTCGCCGCCTTCGAATCCGAAGGTTCTTACGGCTCGTTCGGTAACACCGACGGACGGTTCTTTTACCCGGCGGGCGTAGCCGCCCGAGGCGGCGAAGAAGGATATTTCTACGTCGCCGACACCAACAACCACCGCATCCAGTATTTCACGGTGAATGGCTCTACCGCCTCCTTCCGCGGTAAGTGGGGGTCTTTCGGCTCCGAGAAAGGGAAATTCAACTACCCGGCCGCGGTGGCGCTCGACCCAGATACGTTATACTTGTACGTAGCCGACAGGTCCAACCACCGCATCCAGTACTTCACCGAAAGCGGCTCGTTCCAGGGCATGTGGGGCGAGTACGGGTCCACCAAAGGGCAATTTAAAAACCCCTGCGGCGTGGCCGTATCGGCCGACGGCTACGTATACGTTGCCGACACCTCCAACGACCGCATCCAATACTTTACGACGAACGGGTCCTTCCTGGGCCAATGGGGTAGGTTCGGCACCGGCGACGGCGAGTTCCGGGACCCCAGAGGCGTAGCGGTGGGGCTCGGCGGCCGTATTTACGTCGCCGATACGGGCAACAACCGTATACAATACTTCCGCAACAAAGGTTCTTTCGTCGGTACATGGGGTAACCAAGGGCGCCCGCCGGAAAAATTCGACTTCCCCGCGGGCGTCGCCTGCTCGCCCGACAACGGGTACGTCTTCGTCGCCGACACCAAGAACGACCACGTTCAATACTTCACCGCGGCGGGGTCCTTACTCGGTACGTGGGGTGGCACGGGGTCGGCCGTGGGCTCGTTCGACTACCCCCTCGGCATAGCGGTCTCCTGGACCGGCGCACGGGTCTTCGTGGCCGACACCCACAACAACCGCATACAATGGTTTAACCGCGACGAAATCGCGGTAATACCCGCGTCCCTGGGGCGCGTCAAGGCGCTATTCCGCTAGCGCCGCTTACCTATCTCGGGCCGCCCTAACGGGCGGCTTTTTCGCCGCCGCCCGGGCGCGAGCTCAAGCCCCCGAGGATTTCGAAAAAAATATTGATAATGGCGTATACTTATGGTAGCGTCCCTAACGTGAAACCGTACAATTTAGTCTTTATATTCTCGCG
>JAZGGY010000099.1:0-2272 GCA_036480675.1 bacterium
TACGGCCTGATAAACGAATACGCCGAGCCGTGCCTGGTGCGCGAACTGGACTATAAGACGATCAGGTATCCGGGCCACTGCGCCGCGGTCAAACCTCTCTTCGACCTCGGCCTGGCGAGCGAGGAAGAGGCCTCCATCGGCGGCGTACGAATCAAGCCCCGCGACGTGCTCGCCGAGCACCTCGCCTCGGCCTTACCGGAAGGCAAAGACGACGTCGTGCTCGTAAAGTGTTGGGCTACGGGTACGGCTCGAGGCGAAGAGAGGGCCGCGTCGCTCGAGCTCGTCGATTACGCCGACGCCGCGAGCGGCCTAACGGCCATGCAGCGGACCACCGGCTTCCCGGTCGCCGTCGCCGCGGCGACGTTGGCCCGAAGCGGCGTAAAAAAAGCCGGCGCATTCCCGCCGGAGGTCGCGTTCGAGCCCGGGCCTTTTATGGCGGCGCTGGAAAGCCGCGGCCTGAAGTTCTCGAAGAGGTCATCTTAGGCGCCGGCGCTTTTACCGCCGAGGCTCGAGCCGTAGGCGAAAAGGCCGCCGGCCAGATAAATATCCATCTGCACGCGCGAGAACGGCCTCGCCGCCGCGAGCTTGCCGCGGGTTCGGTTTTCCAGCTCGCCCGTCTTAAAGTTTACCCGCAACACGTCGCCGGCCGCGAGCTCCAGCTTCGGTAAGTCCGCGCATTCGACGAGAGGCCAGCCGGCGTTCACCGCGTTTCGTTTGTAAATCGCGCCGAAGGAGATGCCCACGATGCCGGCGACGCCCAGCGTGCGGAAGCAGTCGACGGCGTGCTGTCGGCTCGAGCCCGCGCCGAAGTTCGCGCCCACCACCAGGATGTCGCCCGGCTCCGCCTTCGTCGGGAAATCCTCCCAGCCGGCGAGGTTGCCGAAGGCGTACCGACCCATCTCGTCCACGTCCGTTACCGCAATGTAGGCGTTGTGGTAGATCTGGTCCGTATCGACGTCGTTCAGGTACGTCCCCGAGGCGTCGACGACGGGCCATACGCGGCCCTCTATAACCGTGGGCCTTGCCACTATCAGGCCACCTCCCGCGGGTCGGTGAGAGTCCCCAAAAGAGCCGAGGCCGCGGCCGTGACCGGCGAACACAGGAACGTCTCGCCGGCGCCCTGTTTGCCGGGGAAGTTACGGTTGGAGGTCGAAACCTGGACCTCGTCCTTGCCCGTCATGCCGATCTGGCCCTGGGCGCAGCCGCCGCAGCCGGCGTTGGACACGACGAACCCGCCGCCGAAGAGCTCCGCGGCCAGGCCTTCCACCAACATCGCGCCGTAAACCCGCTGAGTAGCCGGGACGGCGTACGCCATTACGCCAGCGGCTACGGGCCGGCCCGACATCAAACGGGCGACGGCGCGGAAGTCGTCGATGCGACCGTTGGTGCACGAGCCGAAGAAGGCCGAGTTTACTTCCTTGCCGGCGACCTCGCTCACGGCCTTGACGTTGGCCGGCGACGGCGGGCACGCCACCAGCGGCTCGAGGCCGTCGACGTCTAGCTCGTACGTCGCTTCGTAGGAGGCGTCCTCGTCGGCGTAGACGCCCCCGACTTCGACCCCCGCGGCCCCCTCGCACCACGCGAGCACTTCCTCATTGGGGGGAACGAATATGGCGATGGCTCCCATCTCCGTCGCCATCGACGCTACGGTGATCCTCTCCTCGACCGATAGGACGTCCGCCGCGGGCCCGTACAGCTCCACCGCCTTGCCCAACAGGCCGCTCGAGCCGAACTCGCGGAGCATGGCGAGCGCTACGTCCTTGGCCGTAGTCGGCCATTTATATTTACCCTTTAATACAACCTTGACGGAGGGCGGGACCTCGAGCCAGGTGCGGCCGGTGCGGAAGGCGAAGGCTATATCCGCGTCGCCCATGCCCTGGCCCAGGCAGCCGACGGCGCCCACTATATTCATGTGGCTGTCGGTGTTGACTACCGTTCCGCCCGGGCGCGCAAGCCCCTCCTCCATCAGGACGTGCGAGCCTATGCCGGCGTCGACGTCGTATACTTTAATACCCTGTCGGGCCGCGAACTCCCGGCACAGCTGTTGGTTGTTGGCGTAGGGGATATCCTTGGCGGGAACGACGCAGTCGAAGGTGAAGAACGTCTTGCCGGCGTCGGCTACCGGCATCGAGGTATAATGTCGGTCGAAGTTCTTGACGACGTTGGCGCCGCCGAAGTCGCGCGCCGCGCGGACGTCAAGCTCGAGCCAGACGGTAGCGCCGGGGTGCACGTCGTCGCTCGAGTGAGCGGCGAGAATTTTTTCTATTAAAGT
>JAZGGY010000100.1:0-6998 GCA_036480675.1 bacterium
GTCAGGTGTTATCCGCCCGGACGACGCCGGCGTCGGCCTGGCGCTATTCCCGTCGCCGCGCCCCGACGTCGAGGAGCGAAGGTGGGAGCTGCAGTCGCTCCTGGGGATGGCGCTGTTGGCCGAAAACGGCGGCCAAACGTCGGCGTTGCCCGAAATAACGGCCTCGTTCGAGGCCGTGGCCGACGCGCTGCGTGCGAACCTCCCACGGCCCGGCGTACCTCCCAAGGCCGAGGCCGACCGACTGGGTTATTACGCGTTGACCGAGGAAAAGCCGGTATGGGACCTGGAGCTGGCGGACGTCTTGCTCGCGCGCGGCGACGGCCGCGGCGCGCGTCGCTACTACGCCCGGGCTTTGACGTTGCTCGTTGCCGGCGCGGCGGACCCTCGCGACGGCCGCCTCGGCCGAGCCGTAACGGGAGTGCTGAAGTGCGACGCGCTGGTGGCTCTGGCCGGCGGCGAGACAAGGGGGGCCGGCTTGCCGTACGTACGCGAGCCGTCGCCGGCCGCGTTCGTAGCCGACGCGTACGCCGAAGAGTTCTACGGGAATTATAAAAGGGCGCTTACGAGGTATCGCGACGGCCTGGCGCGCTACCCCGGCGACGTCGGCCTGTTGACCGCGTCGGCCGAATTCTACCAGCGGCGCGGGTTACGGGATAAGGCCCTCGAGCTTCTGGCGGCCGACGCCGCGCCGAGGGACTTGGCGCTGTTGCGGCGACGGGCGGAGATAACCGAACGCGGCGGCGACCTCGCCGGGGGTCTGACGGAGTTCCGGGCAATCGAACGTGAGTACCCCGGCGACCTCGTAACGTATCTGGCGGAAGCGAGGCTTTACGGCGAGGAGGGCCGCTTTGACGAAGCGGCGGCCGCCTTCGAACGGGCCCGGCGGCGAATTCCGCCCGGGTCGCTGTGGGAATCGCGGTTCGCCGCGGCACTTTCGGTCCAAGGCGACGTGGAAGGCGCCGCGGCCCACTACGCCCGCGCCCGCGAGCTCAATCCCTTCGACCTCGAGCCCTACGTCGTATGGGGGGAGGAGCTGTGCCGGCTGGGGCGACCCGACGAGGGCTTGCAGTTGTTGCGGGACGCAGTGCGCGTTGACCCGGATTCCGCGTGGGCCCGGCGGGCGTTGGCGGCCGCTTACGAGAAACTAGGCCGCTTCGGCGACGCCGAACTGACGTACGAGGAGGGCGTCGCTCGCGAGGGCCTCGGCTCGCCCATTACGCTGGCCTACGACGACTACCTTAAACGGCGGGCTGAGGGCGGGGCGCGGCGCCGCGCGTTGGAGGCGGCGTTGAAAAGGGACCCGGCCAACGCTACGTTGTACGAGAGGCTGGGCGAGTTGGCGCTGGCCGCTGGGGAGGCCGAAAAGGGTATTAACCTTTTGAGCGCGGCCGTGACGCTTGAGCCCGCGTCGCCGGGAGCCAACGCCGCGCTGGGTTTCTATTACCGCACGCACGGGCGGGCGGCGGCGGCCGTGCCTTACCTCGAGCGCGCCCGGGCCGCGGCCCCCGGCGCCGCCCCCTACCGCATACTGCTCGCCGACGCGTACGTCGAGACCGGCCGCTATCGGGACGCCCTCGCCGAACTCGACGCCGTCGACGAGCCGCCGCACCTGGCGAAAGCTTTCGCGTTGCGGGCGAAAGCGTATCATAATCTGGGCGACCGGAAAGCGGCGGCCGCGGCCGCGCGCCGGGCGCTGGAGCTCGACTCGGCACTGGCCGAAGCGAAAGAGTTCGTTACCGAATAACCCACGTTCTTTGCCGTTCGAAGGAGGAACCCGCTTTGAACGTTAAGCCCCGTGATATTCTTAACCGGATCTTTCCGTATAAACCCGGGAAACCGGTGGGCGAGGTGCAGCGCGAGCTCGGCCTGGAGAACGTCATCAAGCTCGCTTCCAACGAGAATAACCTCGGCCCGTCGCCCAAGGCTTTGGCCGCGATGCGGGAGGCCCTCGGCGAGGTTTACCGCTATCCCGAGGGCTCGGGTCACTACCTCGTTAACGCTATCGCCGAGAAATTCGGCCTCGCCTTCGACCAGATAATACTGGGGAACGGCGGCAACGATCTCATCGAGCTCGTCGTCAAGACCTTCGCCGGCCCGGGCGATAACGTCGTCTCCGGGCACCCGTCCTTCATCATGTACAAAATCGGGGCCATGATAATGGACGCCGAGTTCCGCGGGATACCCCTCAAGGATTATAGGTTCGACTTGCCGGCTATAGCCGACGCCGTAGACGAACACACCAAGGTCGTGTTTATAGCCAATCCCAATAACCCCACCGGGACGCTCGTGACTCGAGCCGAGGTCGACGACTTCCTCGAGCGCGTGCCGGACACCGTCCTCGTCGTCCTGGACGAGGCGTACTTCGACTTCGTGACGGCCGAGGATTACCCCGACGGCCTGGACTACGCGAAGGCGGGGCGGCCGGTGATGGCGATGCGCAGCTTCTCGAAGAACTATGGCCTCGCCGGCCTGCGGCTGGGCTGGGGCGCCGCGGACGCCGAGATAGTGGCCGCGATGCACCGCATCCGCCAACCGTTCAACGCCAACCGCCTCGCTCAGGTCGCTGGCGTCGCCGCGCTGGACGACGACGAGCACCTCGCGCGCAGCCGGGAGATGGTCGCGGCGGGCCGTGAACAGTTTTATAGGGGGCTCGACGAGCTCGGCGTGAAGTACGTACCGTCGGAGGCCAACTTCGTCCTGGTCGACTTGGAGCGCGAGGCCGCGCCGGTCTTCGAGGAATTGTTGAAGCTGGGCGTCGTCGTCCGGCCGATGGCCGGCTGGGGCCTGCCCAACGCGCTGCGCGTCTCGGTCGGGAAGGCCGAGGAGAACGACGCCTTCCTCCGCGCGCTTGCTACCGTTTTGGGGAAGTGACCGGAAATCCGGTAAATAAAAAACCCGGCCGAGGCGGCCGGGTATTTTATTAGGTAATATTTAAAAGATCCCGAGCCCTCCGTAGAACAAGAACAAGTCCACGTTCTCGCTATCGGGCGCCTTAAATCCCGGTATGTTTTTCTCCATGTACTCGTCAATCCGCGTCCGGCCTATGCCGAAGGCGTGGATGTACCGCACCCCCACCTGCGGCGCGACGGGGGATATAGGTAAGAACTCCAGGCCGAAGTCGAAGTGGATGCCGACCCCCTTGGCCGGTTCAACCGCCTCCTCGAACTCTTCGAGTTCCGGGATGAACGTAGCTATCAGCGAGAACGGGACGCCCTGGGCCTCCATGTCGCGGTAATAATAACCCAGGCCGCCCTCGGCGTGGATTTTAACCGCCACGTTTTTCACGGCGTACGCGCGGAGGCCGGCGCCGAAGTAATACATGCTGGAGTTGATTTTACCGAGGTCCTCCAACTCCGGCGGGATGGGAAGCGGGTGCGGCCAGTATTCTTCGATGTATTCGTTTAGCAGGCGCGTAAATTCCTTATCCTGGCCGAGCTGGGTATACCCGCCCATCGGTACGATGGCTATGGGCCCGGGGAGGCCGATCTCCAGCTCCATCATTAGGCCCAGGCCGCCGGCGTACCGCTCGCCCAGCTCGCCCATAGTCGACGTGTAGCCGCCTTTGAAATTGACCAGGGCCAACGCCGGAACCGCCGCGATACAGAGGGTAGCGAAAGCTTTAAGCTTCATCTTCAGCTCCTTTGTTTGGAGAAATTATAACCGACGGCCGCGCCGACGTCAAGGGTCAGTAACTCCATCCGATGAAGAATCTGATGGGCACGAACGGCCCCAGCGATTCGAAATCGGTGAGAACCGTATGGTCCGTCCGCAGCACTAAGAATCCCCACAGGATGGCCCGGATGCCGAGGCCGAAGCCGCCCCGCACGCGCCCCAGCTTTTCGTCCCACGCCTCGCCCGCGTCGAAGAACAGCGCCCCCCGTACCGGCGGCATGGGCGCCGTTCCGACGGCTGTGCGGAGGCCGAAGGGCTTCAGTATCGGGAACCGGTATTCGGCGTTGACCATCGCGAAGCGGTGGCCGCGAAAGTCGAACCATTTATAACCGCGCATGGAGAGGCTGCCGCCGCTGTACACCGGCCTCGCGTCCGGTCCGAAAGTCCCCACGAATATGCCGCGGAAGGCGAAGGCTTGCGTGCGCGTCGTGCGCAGGTAATGGCGCAGGTCCCCCAGCAGGTAGACGTAGTCGCGGCGGCGGCGCCTTATGTCCTGCGTTGTGCCCGCCGTCAAGTGAAGCCGTTGGCCGTCAATGGGGCCGTCGCCGTACCAGAGCGACGTGTCGCGCGCCGCCGAGAGGTACGGCGAGACCTTGGTTCCGACCTCGGGCGGCGCGGATATCTCCCACGTTCGCTTCAACTCGTAGAGGTACAGGCTGCCGCCGACGCGATGGAAGCGGTCCAACGGGTAAACCAACGTCGCGCCGCCGCCGGAACGCGTCTCGGTATAATAGCGCCCGGCAGTGCCGTACAAGTAGTCGAACCGGTCCTCCACGTAGCGGAAAGCGCCCACGCCGTAACCCACGCGGCGGCTGAGGTCGTAGTAGTCGACGCCCACGCTGGTGCGCTCCAGGAACTCGTCCACCGTTGTGGCGTCGTTGCCGAATTGGACCAGGATGTTCTTGTCGTTCAGGACGTCGGTGAAAGATAGCACGACGCCCGTCTGGGTACCAAATTCGGGCCCGTAGGCGACGGAGCCGGCGAAGTAATCGAGGGCGAAGGTAGTCTTGTAGTTGCGGATGGGGTAACTCGTGACCGGCAGCGCCATCGGCGGCGTGGTTGCGACGGCCGGTTCCTCTCCGTCCTCCTCGCTCGGAAGTTGGGGCTCGAGAGTAGCCAGGTAAATATTGAAGCTCTGGCGCGCGAGGCCGATGAAGGACACCTCGCCGGGCGCGCCGCCCGGCCGCGGCGCGACTTCCATCACCCCCGTGAGCGAGTTCGACAGCAGCGTCGCTTCGCCGCCCTCCTCCAGCCGGTACGCTTCGTACTGGCCGTCGCGGTCGGAGACGAAGTAGATATCGCCGTCGTCGCCGGTGGACGGATAGAGGTCGCGCCAGGGCCCGGCGGTCAGCCTCTCGAGCTCGTTCGTTTCCGGCTCGATGCGGTAAAGGTTGTAGTAGTCTTTGTAGGAAGCGATACCCCTCTCGGAGGCGAAGACGATTCCCTCCGGCGTCCAGTAAGGGTACGCGTCGTCGGCCAGGTCGTCGGTCAAGGCGCGCCGTTCGCCTGTGGCGCGCGTCACGACGTACAGGTCCGCCTGGCCGCGGCGCGCCAGGCCCCGGAAAACGATCTCTTCGCCGTCGGGGGAGAACGCCGGCGAGCCCAGGACGATGAGGTCGTCGAACTCGTAACTCTCCACGACCTTGTCTCGCGTCACGTCGTAAACGTACAGTCGGTCCTGGTCGTGGGCGCGCGCGGCGAAGGCTATAAGGCGGCCGCCGTACGTGCCGAGTCGTTCGCGGTACACGTGCATGACGGTGTAGGACGGCGATTTCTCGCCGGCGACGAGCTTGCGTGCCTCGGCGTCCCGGCCGTCGGGTTCGAGCGTCATCAAGTACAGGCTCGCCCGGCCCTCTTCTCCGGAGAGGAAGGCCAGCCGTCGTTCGTCCAACCAGGCGATGCCGCTTCTCATCCCCGAGCCCTCGGACAGCTCCTCGCCCATGGCGCCCGGTTCGGTTCGGTCCGCGTACCTGGGCCAATAACGCTTGCGGAGCCAACGCTGCCAATCCTCGTCGAACTTGCGGAACGGTACCGGGAGAACGAGGTTCAGGACCTCGTCGTAGTCGCGGTCGAGCCAACCCTCGTCGATGATTTTGATGATTTTATCTTCGCCGTAGGTCTGGGCGAGGTAGTGGAGCGCGGCCTCGCCCTCCTTGTACGCCAGGTACGTACCCGCGATGGCTCGCCATTTCGCGAGCGGCACGAGGGTGTCGCTATAGAGGGCGTCGGCTAAAAACGATTCCGAGAAGGTGTCCCAGTCCGTCGACATATAATCGCCGAGCCCCTCCACGAACCAGAACGGCGGCTGGCCGTAGTCGTAGCGCCTGTGCCGTTTGTAGACGTCGCGGAGTTTTTGGTACATGAAGAAGTGCGTCAGCTCGTGGCGTATGACCCGGCTGAAGCGGGGGTACGAGCCGTCGAACGGTATCACGACGCGGTGCCTCATCAGTTCCATAAAGCCGGCTACCCCTTCGGGCAGGATGTACGGCAGGATGTTGGTCTCTTGAAACTCGCTGTGGGAGCTGTAGATTATGAGCGGGACGCGCTCGCGCGGCGTATATGCCATGCGCAGCGATAGGTAGTCCCACGTCTCTTCCGCTATTCCGACGGCGCGCTCCGCCAATTCGCGCTCGGCGCTGTAGAAGTAGAGGTCGACGTGGTCCCCTTTGATGACCTGCCAATCGTGCTTGTAGTACTGCACTTTATTCTTACCGAAATAGGTGTACGCGCCGGCCGTCGCGGCCAATAGCAAGAGCACCGTCGTCGTTTGGAATAATTTCCGCATTATAGTAACGGGAGGTAATCGTGACCGGGGCCGGCCTTCACGACCTGGCCGGTTTCCGGGCCAGCGCCGCGACGCCGATTGCCCCGGCCCACGCGCCGAGCAACGCTTCGCGCGTTTCCAGCGAGGCGAGCGCCGGCGGCAGCGCCGACTCTTTCATCCTATCGAGCGCCCGCGGGGCCAGCGGCGGCCACGCTCGCGTAACGCCTCCGCCCAAGATCAGCGTACCCGGATTCAAGAGGTTTACGGCGGCGGCCAGCGCTACGCCCAGGTAATCGGCCGCTTCTTCCAGAACGGCCCGGCACGTGGCTTCCCCCGCCGCTGCCGCCCGGGCGACGCCGTTTACGTCGGCGAAAGCCGGAACCTCGGGCCGGGGTCCGCGGCGAGCGTTGGCGCGGCGTACGATGGCCGAGCCGCCGGCGTACGCTTCGACGCAGCCGCGCCGGCCGCAGCCGCAAGGTTCGCCCCCCGTCGCCACGACCGGCACGTGGCCTATTTCCGCGGCGAAGCCGCTGCCGCGGCCTCGCTTATTCTCCGCAGGACG
>JAZGGY010000101.1:0-4713 GCA_036480675.1 bacterium
CGGCGAAATTAAAAACGTAACTTACGGAGACTTCGAGGTCGAACAGAAGGACGACGGCACGTACCTCGCGCGCGTAATTTTCGACTTGTAAGGCCGCGTCGGCACGAGCGTTTGCCGCCCGCCGGGCGGCTTTTTGGCAACTCGGGGCGCGATGTTGCGCGCGTCGCGAATTGTGTGATAGTATTTATTTATGAGGTTCAAAGCCGCCTTATTTATTGCTACGGCGTTAGCGGCGACGTGCGTCGCGGCCGCCCAGGAGGAGGACGGCGACGGCGCGTTCGTAATTAGTAAGGTGGCCGTGGACGGCAACAAATATTTCAAGGACGACCGCGTCAAGGACCTCCTGGCTATCGAGAAAGGCCAGCGTTACGAGCGGTACCTCTTCGATTATATGCTGGAGCGCGGCGTCGACGCGATAGAAAAGGCTTATTTCTCGGAGGGGTTCCCCGAGGCCAACGTCTTGTGGGCTTTCCGCGACGTCAAGGGAGACAAACGCAAGCTCCAGTTGCGGGTGGACGAGGGGCCGCGGGCCGAGATTACGGAGATACTGCTTAAAGGCGTCAGCAGCGAACGCTATCTTCCGGTACGCGACAACCTCGGCGTCGACGTCGGCTCGCCCCTCTCGGCCAAACTCCTCAACGAGGCGGCGTTGAAGATAGGCCGGTATTACGGCGAGCGCGGTTACGCCCGCGCCAGCGCCAAGCTCGAGATAGACCGCGACACCGGCGTCGTTACTTTTACGGTCGACGAAGGCCGCGTGTACCACGTCGGCGACATATTCGTCGCCGGCAACGAAAAGACGAGGCCCAAAATAGTTACCCGCGAAATTAACTATAAGCTTAAACCGGACCGCCTGTGGCGGGCGTCTAAGATTGACGAGAGCCGCGCCAATATCTACCGCACCGGCCTGTACCGCGACCTGAAGGTGGAGACCACCGATTCGCCCCGGTCGCCGGATTTGGTAGACATCCTCGTCATCGTGCGGGAAGATAAATTCAGGTGGTATAAGCTCGAACCCGGTTACGAATCGCCGGACCGCGCGACGGTCACCTTAGGGTGGGGTCACAATAACGTGTTCGGGAATAACCAACGTTTGTCGACGGAGGCTTCGGTGGCGTACGGCTTCGGGGACGATGAATCGAAGTTCGGCGCGAACGTTACCTATACCGAGCCCTGGCTCTTCGGCTACCGGTATATCGGTTCGGCGAAGTTGTACTACGATCGGGAGTTGCTCGCCGACCTGCGCCAATGGGAGGTCGGCCTGAAGCCGGACGTTACGCGCGAGATTACCGAAAACCTGGAAGTTACCGGCGGGTTTAATTTCAGGAAGTCGAAGACGGTATTCGGGGCGGAAATGGACGTACCCCCCGTCCTCCGGCCCCCGGGAGAAGGCAGCCCGGCCGAGAGGTTCATCGGTGAGGGGGGCCTGCAAAACATAGCCAGCATTATCTTCTCGTCGACGTACAGCACCCGCGACGATATCTTTAACCCGGTGCGGGGCGTCTATTTGTACGGTTCGGAGGAAACGGCGGGCGGTTTCATTACCGGCGCCGATTTTTGGCGCGTGATAGGCGACGGGCGCCGATATATCTCCGTCGCCCGGGCCGCCACGGTGGCCGGTCACGTCCGCGGCGGATACGCTCGCGCGTACGGCCAGACGAAGGACGTCCCGTACTCGGAGAAGTTCTTCGCCGGCGGCGCGTACTCCATCCGCGGCTACGGCGAGCGCGACGTCGGGCCTTCGATCGTGTTCGAAGGCCAAGATTATCCTCTGGGGGGCAACTTCCTGTTTATCGCGAACGTCGAGTTCCGTTTCCAGCTTCCGTTTACGGCCGGGAAGCGCGTACCGGGCATTGGCCTCAACCTCGGAAATACGTGGGCCGGCCTGTTCATCGACGGCGGAAACGTATGGAGCGATTGGGCCGAGACTGAAAAAGTGGGCCTGGTTTACGGGGCCGGCGTCGGCCTCCGTTATAATACTCCCGTGGGGCCGATACGCTTCGATTACGGCGAACCGATTCTCAAGCGGGGCGCCGCGCGGAGGTCGGGGCGCTTCTATTTGGCTTTCGGCCACGTCTTCTGATCGAATAGGAGTTGGGTTTGGCCGGGTTTTTCAAAAGAGCGCTATTTGTTCTGCGGGACGCGTCGTGGATTCTGCTCCGCCTCGCGTTTACCTTCGTTCGCGTCCTCGGCGTCGCGACCTTGGTAGCTTTGGTCGCCGCGTTCGTGCTGGCTTTCGCGCTGTACGGCGCCGGTTATTTTCACTCGCTGGTGGACTTCGCTATCGAGAAGTACACGAGCGGTTATACCAAGACCGAGTGCCGCGTCGGGAGAGTGGAGGGCACGCTCCTGACGGGTATGGACATATACGACTACGTCCTCGCCGACGGCCCGTCGCTGGAGCGCGACGGAGCCGCCCTCGTTATTGACGAAATCCACGTCCGCTATAATCCCCTCCATTTTATCCGCCGCGACGCCATAATCGACCGCGTGCACTGTGTCCGGCCGCGGTTATTGCTCAAGGAGGACCCGGACGGCAGGATAAACCTCGACCGCATCTTCGGCCCGAAGGGGCCGCCCGAAGGTAAAGGCGTGTATTTCGAGATCACGAACGTCTTCTTGGAGGACGCCTATTTCAGGATGCTCGTGGGCAGCCCGCTGAGCGAGTTCGCGAACGCCGATATCGAATGCACTTTCACCAAAGCCCGCGGCGCCGTCTTCATCGATTTACGGCACTGCAGCTGTTGGCTGCCGGAGTTCGGCCAGCGCATTTCCCACTTCGGTTCGGGTTCGCTCGCCATTAACGAGCGCCGTATGCACTTCTCCAGCGTGGACGCCGCTTCCCTCAGGACGCGGATTACGACTAACGGGACGATTAAGTTTAAACCTGAAGTTCATCTCGGTCTCGAGTTCGAAGCGGACCCCTTGGATTTCGGCGAAGTACTGCAAGGCATTTTCGGCGACCCTCCGGAGGTTTTCGGGGAAGGCCGTTATTCCGGGGCGTTGACGGGGACGACCGACCGGTTGGTGCAAAACGGGACCCTTACGGTAAACGACGCGTACATGTACGGCTACGACGTGCGCGACGCCTTCGCCTTCTACGACTTCGACATCGCGGCGCGCCGGCTCCGCGTGGGCGGTTTCGAAGGCCGCATCAACGAAACGCCCGCCTACGTCAAGATGACGCTCGATTTCTCAAGCGATAGGCCGGTATATTGGGGCGAGGGCCACTTGCTGCGCGTGAACCTCGCCGACTACGTTCAAAGCAGCTTTCTCGAGACCGATCTCGACGTCCGGCTGCAGTTCGCGGGCTCCGGCGTGCGCCCCGACGACTTCGCCGTCGACGTTTCGTTGTATTTGGGCCCGGGCCAGCTGGGGCCGGTAATGATTGACGGCGGAAACGCGGACGTCAGCTACGAGTCGTCTCGGGTATACATCTCCGGCCTGTTCCTGCGCTTGGGGGGCGGAGGGGACTTCTTCGTGAAGGGCAACGCCGACCCGGAGGCGTTGGATTTGGAAATCCAGGCCCGGCTGGTCCCGGTCGAGCGGTTCGTCTCGGAGGGGGAGTGGCGCGCGTTGAGGGGCGCGGTATCGGTCGACGGTCGCATCTTCGGTTCATACGAACACCCGTCTTTCGAGGGCGGCGTCGTATTCAAGGACCTCGTCTACGATCGGGTTAAGTGCGGCGTCGCCCGGGTGGAGGGGTACTGGAATAACATCGGCGCCGACGACCGCGCCGAAGTTCGCGTTATGGTGTGGGACATATCGCTCGGCCCCATCGCGCTTACCCGCGCTTATGCCGACCTGGACGCCGAGGACGGCGCGTACGTCTTTCGGAACGGGTACGTGGAGCGCCAGGACGGCGATAACGCACGTTTTGATTTAACTTACGATAGTCGCTCCGGGCGCATGGAGTTGAACAGCTTCAAGCTGGACTTGGGCGAAACGGAAGCTGAACTGACGCAGCCGCTGGTCGTCAGCCGCGAAAAAGACCGGACCGTCTTGAGCGGCGGCGTTTTGAAGTTCCCCGGCGGCGAGTTTACTTTGACCGGCTCGGCGGGCATAGACGGCGGGGGATTGGCCCTGGTGGTCGAAGGCCACGGCGTTCCGCTCGACGAGTTGTTGCCGACGGGCGTGGGGCCGAGCTTAAGCGGGAAGTTGGATAACGTTCGTTTGGATATAGAGGGCACGACGGATGCTCCCGCTTTCTACGCCAGCCTCTCCGCCTCCAACGTCTTCGTCAACCGCCAACCGATCGATTATATTGAGGGAGAGGTATCGTACGAGCGGAACCGATTGATCGTCCCCGGTTTGGTCGCGGGTTTGGCCGGCGGGACGCTCCGCGCCGCGGCCTACCTGCCGCTCTCCGCTCTGGCCGGCGAGGGCGACGAGCCCTTGGACGTCACGTTGAGGTTTTCCAAGTTCAAGTTGGATGCTCTTACCTCGTTGTATAAGGAAGGCGTGGTGGAAGGGGGGTTCATCGACGGCGTTATCACGGCCACGGGAACCGCGTCCTCCCCCGTCGTGCGCGGCAACTTCCTGTTGAGCGAAGCGCGTTGGGGAGGGGTGTACTTCGCCAAGGGG
Organism: bacterium; assembly: GCA_036480675.1. Lineage (GTDB taxonomy): Bacteria > RBG-13-66-14 > B26-G2 > WVWN01 > WVWN01 > WVWN01. The sequence continues at coordinate 4,585 of JAZGGY010000101.1, forward strand.
CGCGCCGACTTCACGTACCGCGAGGGCGTCGTCGACATCCGCGAAATATCGCTCTCCGAGAAGACGCTGCCCAACGTCGTGGTTACGGGAAAATTGCCCCTGGCCTTGGCCGGGACCGGAGAATCGATG
>JAZGGY010000102.1:0-37278 GCA_036480675.1 bacterium
GTCCACTTCGCCTCGGCGTCGATAGCTAACTCGAGCGAGCTCATGTCGCCCGCCGGCGCGCGGAGGCTCTTAACGTAAAGGGCCATCGCCTCCGCGGCCAGGTTGAAGGGCGCCGCCAGTTCCTCGTCGTCGCCCGCTTTGGCGGCGAGTTCCTCGAAGTCGTTTTGAAATCCCTCGAGCTTGGCGGCAAGCTCTTCGGCGGCCGTGTTAGTAACGTCGTGCGCCTTCATATACTCGTCTACTTCCGCGACCTTGGCCCGGAACGTACCCTGCAAGTCCTCCGGCGACGCCGCGGGTACGCCGGCCTCCGCGGCTGTCTCTTCCGCGGTGGCGGGTTCCTCGGCCTTCTTGCCGCACGCCGCCAAGACCACAACCACCAGCAAGACCAAACTCAAACCGGTTAGTCTATAAAAGTTTTTCAACTCGCACCTCCTGTATGGGTTTTCAGTTGCGCATTATTACCACAACGAGGCGAGTTTGACAAGACACTTCGCACGCCCGGGCGGATTTTTCGTTCTTACGAACGCGCGCCTAATTTGCTATACTCGAGTAAAGATTTAAAAGGAGCGTCGCGGTGATACCTCAGAACATATTCCGGGAATACGACATCCGCGGGACCGTCGGCGACGAGTTGACGGACGACGTCGTCGCCGCCATCGGCCGGGCCGTCGGCACTTATTTCATCCAACACGGCAAGAAAACCGCCCTCGTCTGCCGCGACAACCGCTCCTCCAGCGAGCGGTTCGCGACGTCGGTTTCGGACGAGCTGCGGGCGGCGGGCGTCGACGTGGTGGACCTGGGTATGGCGCCGACGCCCGCGTTTTATTTCGCGGCGCGCCGCTACGCCCCCGGCGAAGGCGGCGTTATGGTCACCGGCAGCCACAACCCGCCGCAGTTCAACGGCTTCAAAATAATCTGCGGCGAGGGGACCATCTACGGCGGCGAAATAAAACGCCTCGCCGAGATCGTCGACGCCGGCGACTTCGCGACGGGCAACGGAACGTACCGCACGCGCGACGTCCTGGACGACTATCGGCGCGAGTTGGTGGAACGTATTCGCGTCGCGAGGCCGGTGAAGATCGTCGCCGACTGCGGCAACGGGACGGCGTCGCTTCTGATACCGGAACTCTTGGCCGACGCGGGCTGCGACGCGGAAGGATTATTCTGCGAACTGGACGGCACATTCCCCAACCACTGGCCCGACCCCACCATCCCGGAGAACATGGAGGCGCTGATAGGACGCGTGGCCGAAACGGGGGCCGCGGCCGGCGTAGCCTTCGACGGCGACGGCGACCGCATAGGAGCAGTGGACGACCGCGGCCGTATAATCTGGGGCGACAAACTGCTGGCGCTGTATGCCGCGCCGGTCCTGACGGCGCACCCGGGAGCGAAAGTCATCTTCGAGGTGAAGTGCTCGCAGGCGCTGGCGGAGGAAGTGGCCGCGCGGGGCGGGATACCGGTGATGTGGAAGACGGGCCACTCGCTCATCGAGGCCAAGATAAGGGAAGAGAACGCCCTGTTGGCCGGCGAGATGAGCGGCCACATATATTTCGCCGACCGGTACTTCGGCTACGACGACGCTTTCTACGCCGCGCTCCGCCTCGCCGAGCTCGTAGCGAACGCCGACGCACCTTTGAGCGAGCTCGTCGACCGGCTCCCGACGTATTACGCCACGCCCGAGATACGCGTCGATTGCCCCGACGAGCTCAAGTTCCACGCCGTCGAGGAGATCAAGAAGCGCTTCGCCGACCAAGAAATAATCGAGGTGGACGGCGCCCGCATCCTATTCGACGGCGGATGGGGTTTGGTCCGAGCCTCCAATACGCAACCCGCGCTCGTCCTTCGTTTCGAGGCCAAAACCGAAAAACGCCGCGACGAAATACGGGCCGAAGTCGAGCGTAAACTCGAAGAAATTTTAAAACGCGTTTAGGTCGGGAATACTATTAGTTTTTATCTTGACACGCGGTGCGGCACCGGTTAGAATTGAAGGTAGGGATATTACCCGAAAGGCGGGTGATCGCGACCCCGAAAACGTTTAAACGTTTCAAAACGTAATTATATTAACAAAGGGGTAACGCGCATGAAAAAATCGTTAATTTGGTTGGCAGTTCTCGTGGTCGCTGCTTCCGCGGCCGCTTCGGCCGAAACCGTTTTCCTGAGCGGAAGCGGCGAACCGTCGGCCGCGGCCCGCGTCGTAACGGACACCGCGACGGAAACGGTACTCACCTTCTCTATGGACGGATTCACACGGGAGAAGGAAACCGAGGGCGGCATTACGTACGACCGCGTCATCCTGCGCGAGCGCGGAACGACCGATAATATCGGCCTGCCCGAGCTCCCGGCCTTGAACGAGACGGTGATGATACCGGGCGACCGCAAGGTCAGCGTGGACATCGTCAAATGGGACGAGGTTACGCTCAGCGGCTACAAAGTCTGGCCGTTCCAGACGCCCGCAACGGACGTCGACTTTGAACTCCCGTTCGTCCGCGACAACAAGTACTACGAGGCGGGTTCTACCTACCCGACGGCCAAAGTCGAGCTCGGCACGCCGGCTATATTCCGCGACATCCGCGTCATCCCGCTGCGGGTTTACCCTTTCCGGTGGGACCCGGCAACGGGCGAATTGAGGGTCGCGAGGAAGATCACGGTCAAACTCAACTACTACGGCCAGGATACGGTTAACACGCTGCGGGTTACCGGGTACCGCGACCCGGACTTCGAGCCGCTATACGAGAACACCGTAGTAAACTATAAGACCGGGCATCACGGCATGGACGCGGGCGGCAACCTGGAATACCCCGAACACCTCTTCATTTGCTACCCGGACTACAAGGACGAAGCCGAAGCGCTGGCCGAGTTCTACAACAAGATGGGCGTCTACACGCTGGTAGTTACTACGAACGAAGCCGGGACCACCAAAGAGAGTATTAAAGCCTACATCCAGACCATCTACAACAAGACGACGCCGGCGGTGCTCAAGTACGTACTGCTCGTGGGCGATATCGACTACGTCGCAGCGGGCTATTGGCCCGGCTACAGCATGGTCGCCGACTACTGGTACTCCTGCCTGACGGGGGGCTTAGCGGACCCCTACCCCGACGTCAACGTAGTCCGGTACAGTACTAAGGACGCCGCCAAGGTTACGTACTTCATCCAGAAGAACATAAAGTACCAGAAAGACCCGGACCTGAGCAACGACTGGCTCAACAACGCGATGCTCTGCGCCCACCGAGAAAACGCTCCCGGCAAATACGAAGGGTGCACCGAAGAAGTCGCGAATTACTCTTACTCGAAGTTCAAACCCAACTTCATAAAGATCTACGGCTCGCAAGGAAAGCGCAATTCGGACGTCTCCAACGCCATAAACAGCGGCGTGAACATCGCCTCCTACCGCGGCCACGGCAACGAAACCTCCTGGACCGGTTGGAGCACCTACGGCGATTACTATAGAACCAGCGACGTCCACGCCCTCACCAACGGCGACAAAACGCCCATCTGGCTCAACGTCTGCTGCCTGAACGGCAACTTCGCCTACGGCGCGGAGAACTTCATCGAGTCGAACCTGAACGCGACCGGCAAGGCCGGCGTAGCGTCCAACAGCGCCTCCGACCCCTCGTACACCGTCCCCAACCACGACTACATGAAGGAGATGTACAAGGCCATCTACGACCAGGGCATCCTGAACGCAGGCCTCGTCTCCAACTACGGCAACACCAAGCTCATCCAGATATACGGGCCGTACCATACGTACATAAAGAACGTATACATGTATATGTGGAACGGCGACCCATTCACCAAGATCTGGATGAAGAAACCGGACAAAAAGTTGACGGCTACTCATCCGACCGAGTTCATTCCCGAACCAGGAAAAAAATTCGTCGTCACCGTTTCGGATACCACGCGGGCGCTGGTGGAAGGCGCGTTAGTCGGCCTATATAAAAAGGACGACGTTTATTGCGCCGGCACCACCAACAGCGAAGGCAAGGTCGAGCTCGAGCCGACGCGGCTGTTAACCGGCGAAGGCACGATGTACGTTACGGCCACGAAGGACGGCTACCTCGGCTACTGGGGCGAATGCACCCTCCAATCGGGGCAAGACGTCAAGATATCTCACTTCGTAGCCCGTAAGGCCGACGGCGGCGTACGGCTGTCCTGGAACGCGCAGCACGACGGCGAGCTTCTCGGCTTCAACCTGTACCGCCTGAAAGTCACCGCGAGCGGCGACAACGATTCGCTACGCGTGGGCGGCGACTCGGTGGCCGAAACGACGGCGTGGGCCAAAATCAACGAGGAGTTGATCGTAGGCCGCGGCCCGTACGAATACGTCGACGGCGTCGGCGAGGGTAGTTACCGTTATAAGCTCGAGGCGATCACGCGGGCCGACCCGATAATAGTCGGGCCCATCGGCGTCGACACCAAGGCGATACCCAAGGCGTTCGCCCTCAGCCAAAATTACCCGAACCCGGCCAGCGTATCGACTAAAATCAGCTTCGGCCTTCCGACCGCCACGAATAACATCAAACTCCGCATCTACGACCTCTCGGGCCGCGAGATCAAATCGATCAACGTCGGCTCGCGGTCAGCGGGCATCGTGAGCGTGGAATGGAACCTCACCGACGACACAGGTCGGTACATCCCGTCGGGCGTATACCTCTACCGCCTCGACACGCCCAGCTTCTCCGCCACAAAGCGCATGGTCGTCGTACGGTAACGACAGAGGAACAATAAAAAAACCCCGGCTCCGGCCGGGGTTTTTTTCTATCCTTCGCAAATCGTTTACGTCGCCAGCGCCGGATTGGGCGGCGACGCCAACTTGCCGTCCCGCATTACAACGTTGCCGCCCACGACGGTGAGGGCCGGCTTTCCGCCAACCTCGACTCCATCGAACGCCGTGTTTTTACCGCGGGAGAAAAATGAGGCCGCCGTTATGACCGACGCTCCCTTGACGTCGAGCACGGCGACGTCCGCCGGCGCCCCCACCGCCAGCGTACCGCCGGGTAAGCCGAACAACTTGGCCGGCCCGGCGGAAATAAGCCGTACGAAATCGGCGGGCGACATACCCGCCCCGGCGACCAAAGCGGTGTAAGCAACCGCCACGTACGTCTCGATGCCGGAGATGCCGAACGCAGCGTCGTCGAATTCGACGTCCTTGTCGACCACCGAGAGCGGTACGTGATGCGACGCCACGGCGTCGATGGTCCCGTCCGCCAAGCCAACCTTGACGGCCTCGACGTCGCGTTCGCTGCGGAGGGGCGGCGATACTTTGGCGAAGGTGTTAAATCCTTCCACCGCGCGCTCCGTCAGCCAGAAGTAATGGGGCGACGTGTCGCACGTTACCTTGATGCCATCCGCCTTGGCGCGGCGGATCAGCTCTACCGCGCCCGCGACCGTTACCGGCGAAACGTGTACGCGCCACCGCGTCATCCGCGCCAATATGATGTCGCGGATGACCATTACTTCTTCCGCCGACCACGGGATCCCCTTCAGCCCCAACGTCGTGGACACGAAGCCCTCGTTCATCACGCCCCCCGCCGCCAGCGACTCGTCCTGAGGAAACGCGATTACCGGGACGGCGAAGGCCCGGGCGTACTCCAGGCCCCGTCTCATGACCTGCGAGTCCATTACGGCGCGGTCGTCGCCCACCGCCAACGCGCCGCCCGTGACGAGGTCGCCCACGTCGGTGAGGGTCTCCCCCCTGAGCCCGCGCGTCAGCGCCGCCACCGGTTTAAGGCGGACCAGACCCTCCCGGCGGTTCTTGCTCAATAGGAATTCGGCGACGGCGATGTTGTCCAACGGCACGTCGTCGCACGGCCGGCACACCGCGGTCGTAACGCCGCCGGCCGCGGCCGCGCGCGACAAGCTCGCCACCGTCTCGCGGTCGGCGCGGGTCGGCTCAGAAAAGTGGACGTGCAAATCGACGGCGCCCGGCACGACCCACTTCCCGGTGGCGTCGTATATTTCGGCATCTTCGGGCGCGGATAAATTTACCTCGCACGCCGCCACGACGCCGTCGGCCAGCAAGAGGTCGCACACCAGGTCCACGTCGCGCGAGGGGTCTATGACCCGCCCGTTCTTTATCAGGAGCTTCATTCGCGTTCGCCGGCCAGCAAGTAGAGCACGGCCATTCGTACCGCGATGCCGTTGGTCACCTGTTGGACCAGGAGTGGAAACGCGTAGTCCGCCACCTCGGGGGAGATCTCGACGCCGCGGTTCATCGAGCCCGAATGCAGGACCAGCGCGTCGTCGGCGGCCAGCGCGAGCCGCCGCGGCGTAAGGCAATAGAACCGCGCGTACTCCCGCAGAGAAGGTATCTGCAAGCGATTGGCGTCGGTTATCTCGACGCGCGACAGTAGTATAACGTCCGCGCCGGCGATGCCGTCCTCAAGGCGCGTCGCCACCCGCACGCGGAATTGGTCCACGCCGGGCGGAATCAACGTCGACGGGCCGACGAGCGTAACCTCGGCGCCCATCTTCTTCAAGCCGTATATATTGGATATCGTAGCGGGGCTTCGCGGGTGGTCGCCCAGTATCGCGACCTTGAGCCCCTCAAAACGCTTCTCGTTTTCCCAAATAGTAAAGAGGTCCACCAGGGTTTGGGTGGGGTGCTCGTGGGGGCCGTCGCCGGCGTTAATTACCGAACACTCCACCTGGCGGGCGAGTTGGTGCGCGGCGCCGGCCATGGAGTGGCGCACCACCAGGAAGTCGACCTGCATTGCTTCTACCGTCTTGGCGGTGTCGGTTAGGGTCTCGCCGGTAGCGGCCGACGACGTCGCCGCGGTGATGTTTATGAAGTCGGCCGAAAGGCGCTTGGCCGCGAGCTCGAACGAAAGGCGCGTCCGCGTGGAGGGCTCGTAAAAGAGATTGGCCACCGTCTTCCCGCGTAAGGCGGGCACCTTCTTGACGGGCCGCGCCGCCAAGGTTTGAAAATTGGCCGCGGTATCGAGGATAACGCGGAGCTCGCCCTCACTCAGCGCCTGGATGCCCAAAAGGTCTTTCGATTGCAGGGCCACCTTAACCCCTTAAAAACGCCGGCCTAACGTCGGCCGGCGGGACAGGGATACGTTATCACGCGGTCGCCGTCGTCGCCGAAGAGAACCTCGATTATACTGTCGCGCTCGACGTCGACGCGCGTTCCGACGAAGTCCGGCTGGATGGGCAGCTCGCGGCCGCCGCGGTCGACGAGCACCGCCAACTCTATACGCCGCGGCCTACCTAAGTCCATGAGGTTGTCGATAGCGGCGCGTACGGTCCTTCCCGTAAAGATGACGTCGTCGACCAATACTACCGTCATGCCGGCCACGTCGAACGTGATATCGGTAGAACGCACTACGGGCGCGGGCCCGATTTGCGAGAGGTCGTCGCGATAGAGCGTGATGTCGACGGTCCCGGTGGCGGCCGGTTTCGCCCCCAATTGCTCGAGGGCCGCGACGATGCGCTCGGCGAGCGGCACGCCGCCGGTATGGATGCCGACTACCGCCAACTCGTCCGCGCCGGCGTTCTCCGCGACGATCTCGCTCGCCATACGCGCGACGGCGCTCCCCGTATCGGCGACCGAAAGTATTTCGGAAACTTCGTATTCACCTTCAGAAGTCATAATCTTTACCGCACCCGGTTACTAACGACGCGAAGCCAGCGGCGCACAATTTACCACTTTGAGCCTTTTATTTCAAGGTTAAAACGCCACCGGTCGCCGCGGCCCCAACCCGGCCCTACGCCGCCTTTTCGGCCGTACGAGCGATCCAGCGCGAAATAGGCCGGCTCGCGCGGCCCAAATTCCACTGAAGCTCGGCCTCGCGCCAACTTCCCGCGACTACGCGCACCCCGCGCGCCCGGGCCCGTATCGCGCGCACGCGTTCGCGGAACTCGCGCCGCGACAGGAGCGGCGCGTCGGCCAAAGGGGTCCGCGGCTTCGGCACCAACGGGTTTACGCGCGCCTCGAAAGTCAAAGTTTTAAACCGCCGGTTGAGCCGGGCTAGTTCGTCGCCCACGGCGGCCGCGTCGGCCGCGCTCTCTCCCGGCGCTCCCACGATGTAATAGAGCTTAACTTTGGATAAACCCGCCGCCGCGGCGACTTCCAGACATTCCTCGAGCCGCCCGGGCGGCACCGGCTTGCCCAGCCTGGCCCGCCCCTCCTCCGTCGCGGCCTCGGGCGCCAGCGCCGCGCCCCGCTGGCCCGAGGCGCTAAGCGCCTTCAAAACCGCGGGCGTCCGCGACGCCGCGAGGGCGAGCGAGCTTACGCTCAACAACATGCCGCGTTCGACGACGCTTTCGGCCAACGCGACGATGTCGCCGTAATCGGCCAAGGCCGCGCCCACGAGCCCAACCTTGCCAACCTTTCCCTGTACCTCGTCCACCAACGGCCACAATGACGACAGCTCGCGCCGGCGCGGCGGCGAACTAACCGCGGCGGTCTGGCAAAAAGAACACGCCCGGCCGCATCCGCGGATAGGCTCGAGCAGGAGCAACTTGCCGAATTCGCCGTACGGCGTCGCAAGCCACGAGCCGCCCCGGTACGGCGTGAGGTCATCCACGCGGGAAGCCTCGACCTTCGCCGGCGCGCCCTCCTCCGCGACTACCTGCGCCGGCGACCCCGGCGCGCCGTACAGGACCCGATACAACGCCGGGACGTAGACGCCCGGGACTTGCGCCATAAGGACCAGCACATCTCGCCGGGGCACGCCGACGTTGGCCGCGACTACGTCAAGAACCGCCGGGAGAGACTCTTCAGCGTCGCCCAGTACGACGGCGTCGGCGAACGGCGCCAGCGGCTCCGGGTTGGAGGTGACGGCCGGGCCTCCCAATATCACGAACGGGTCGAACTCGCCGCGCTCCACGGCCCAGGGGCGAACGCCGCCGCCCGCCAACATCCCGTATACCCGCAGGTAGTCCGGCTCGTAATAGACGGAGAACGCGACGACGTCGGCTTGAGACAACGGCGTCCCGTACTCCAGGCCGATTACGTCTTTTACGACACCTTTGGACGGCTTCCCCGCGTAGCACGCGAAGTACCGCTCCGCCCGGAACGCCGGGTGCGCGGCGAACGCGCCCCACGCGAGCTGGTACCCCAGCGAAGCCATGCCGACGCGGTAGCTGTTGGGATAGCACGCCGCGGCGGCCAACTCGCCGTCGCCGCCCGGCGCGGGCGTCGCCAAAGCTACCTCCGCGGCGAGGACGTCCCGCCGGCGTTCGGCGTTCGATTCCTTAGCGTAAGCCACGGGCGTAATAAAAGGCGCCTTCGCGCCCCGACGACCGTACGTGCGGTATCCAGGTCGCCGTCAATGTTCCAGGTTTTCGCAAAAGACGTCGTTCGAACCGGTCGAACAAGGTTCTTCCTCGAGCTGGAGGGTGGTGTGGTTAATTTTAAACTTGGCCGCCAACGTGTCCTCCGCGGCCCGCCGTACGGCGTCGCCGGCTCCCTCGCAGACGACGAGGTGGGCCGACAGGTTCGTGATGTGCGAGCAGAGCGCCCAGACGTGAAGGTCGTGTACGGCCGTCACGCCCTCCACCGCCGCCAGCGCCCGGGCGACGTCGCGGGGCCGCACGCCGGCAGGCGTACCCTCGAAGAGAATCCGGAGCGCGTCACGCACCAGCCGCCCCGCGCCCCATAGGAGCAGGCCGCCGATAGCGAACGCCAGAAGGGGGTCGACGACGTACCACCCCGTAAAAATGACTATTACCGCGCCGACGATCACCGCCGCCGACGCCAGCGCGTCGCCGATGACGTGTAGAAAAGCGCCGCGGATATTTATGTCGGCGCCGACGTGCCGCCGGAGTAGAAGCGCGACGGCGGTGTTCCCCACCAGGCCCGCGGTCGCGATCACCAGCAGCCCTACGCCCTTCACCGGCGTAGGCTCCATCAGCCGGCCGACGCCCTCCACGAAGATAAAGGCCGCGACGCCTATGAGCGTTACGCCGTTAATCAAGGCCGCGAAGACCTCGGCGCGATGCCAACCGTAGGTGCGTCGCTCGTCCGCCGGCCGGCGCGCCAGGAGCAGCGCCCCCAGCGACAACGTGAGCGCAAACACGTCCATAAAAACGTGCGCCGCGTCGGAGAGCAGCGCCAGACTGCCGGTCCATATCCCGCCGGCGATCTCGCCGGCCAGGACCAGTATCGTGAGGGATATGGCCCAAGCGAGGCGCCGGGCCGGTTGTCCGGAGGGCAACTCCGAAACGCCGTGGTCGTTGTGGACGTGCTCGGGCAAGACGTTAATCCTCTTCGCCCGGGCCGCGATAACCGCAGCTCTTCTTGGCGCAATACTTCCCGCGCTTCCCTTCAAGGAGGTACGGCGCGCCGCAGGCCGGGCATTCCTCATTTACCGGGACGGCGTTGGCGGTGAAGTCGCACTCCGGGTATTTCTCGCAGCCGTAAAAGCGGCGATTGCGCTTACCCCGCCGCTCCACTACCTGGCCGTCGCACTTGGGACACTTGGCGTCGACCTTTTTGGTAAGCGGCCGGGTGTTTTTACACTCCGGGTAGTTGTCGCAAGCGAGGAACTCACCGTACCGACCGCGCTTTACTACCATCGCGCCGCCGCACTTCTCGCAAGTTTCGCCGGTGTCCTCGGCCTCGACCGCGACCGCCTTGCCCTCCTCGTCGCGCTCGAAGTTCATCGTCTGGCTGCAATCGGTATAATTCTCGCACCGCAAATACTTCCCGAACCTCCCCCACCGCACCTCCATCTTCCCGCCGCATTTGGGACAATCTACGTCGGTGCGCTCCGCCGCTTCGTCGCGCACCGCGTCCATGACGTCGGCCGCCTGCGCCAGGTCGGCGGCGAACGGGCCGTAGAAGTCGGCCAGCACCGCGTCCCACTCCGCGCGGCCCTCTTCGACGGCGTCGAGCTGCGACTCCACCTTGGCCGTAAATTCCACGTCGAAGATGTCCGGGAAAGACGCCACGAGCAACGCGTTCACCAACTTGCCGAGCTCGGTGGCGTGGAACGCTCGCCGAACACGTTCGACGTACCTGCGGTCGATAATGGTCGCCACCGTGGGGGCGTACGTGCTGGGGCGGCCTATGCCGTACTTCTCCAGCGCCTGGACCAGCGACGCGTCGTTGTAGCGCGGAGGCGGCTTCGTAAAATGCTGCTCCGGCGTGACGTCGGCCAACGAGGCTTCGTCGCCCACCGCCAGCGAAGGCAGGAGCTCGCCGGCGCCGGTCTCACGCCGCGTAACCTCCATAAAACCCGGAAACTTGAGCGCCTGGGTCAGCGCGCGGAAGAGGTACCCGCCGCCCTCGAGCGTAGCGGTCGCGGTATCGAAGACGGCGTCTGCCATCTGCGACGCCACGAACGTGCGGTAGATGAGGTCGTATAGCTTGAACTGGTCGGCGGTGAGATACTCTTTTACCGCCTCGGGCTCTCGCGCCACGTCGGTGGGGCGAACGGCCTCGTGTGCCTCCTGAGCGCCGCGGCGGGAGCGATAGAAGCGCGGCTTAGCGGGTAAGTAATCGGAGCCGAACTGTTTTTCGATATGCTTCCGGCACGCGGCCGCCGCGGACGACGCCACCCGCACCGAATCGGTCCGCATGTAGGTTATAAGGCCCACGCGGTCGCCGCCGCCGACGTCGACGCCCTCGTAAAGCACCTGGGCCAGCGCCATGGTCTTGCGGCCGGTAAAGCCGAATTGCCTGGCCCCGGCTTGTTGCAGTTTGCTCGTAGTTAACGGCGGTACCGGCGAACGACGCTTCTCGCCGCGCTCGTACGCCGTGACGGTGAAGCGTTGCTTGAGTATCTTGTCGCGTTCGGCTTGCGCCTCGGCCTCGGTCGACAGCCGGCGCCGATATTTGACCAACCGCCCGGGCGCCATCAACTTCTCGCCGTCTATGGAGACGAGCGACGCGGCGAAGCGTTCGTCGGCCGCCGTCTCGAATTCGGCCCCCAGAGTCCAATATTCGTCGGCGACGAAGTTTTCGATTTCTTCTTCGCGCTCGCAGATAAGCCGCACGGCCACGGACTGGACGCGGCCGGCGGAAAGGCCGGTCGTAACCTTCTTCCACAATATGGGGCTGACCTGGTACCCGACGAGGCGGTCCAGTATGCGGCGGGCCTGCTGGGCCGCGACGAGGCGGAGGTCCAGCTCGCGCGGTTCGGCCACCGCCGCCTTCACCGCCTCCGCCGTTATCTCGTTGAACGATACGCGCCGCGCTCGGTCGCCGTTCAACTGTTGCGAGAGATGGTACGCTATGGCTTCGCCCTCGCGGTCGGGGTCCGTAGCCAAATAGATTACGTCCGCGGTCTCGGCCGCCTTGGTAAGGGTTTTCAATATTTTCTTCTGCGCCGGCGTGGATTCGTACGTAGGTTCGAAGCCCTTCGACACGTCGACGCCGAGCGAAGACTTCGGGAGGTCCGCAACGTGGCCCTGGCAAGACTTTACGGCGTAACCCTTGCCGAGTATCTTGGCGATGGTTTTGACCTTTGCGGCCGATTCGACGATTATTAATTTTTTTCCCATAAGGAATACGCTACATGTAGACGCGCCGGTAGTTATTACCCGGGAGCCTCTCGACCAGGCCGGCTATTTCGAGCGAGAGCAACGCGGCCGCGACTCGAGACGGGTCCCACCCGGCGCGGGCCGCGAGTTCGTCGGCCGGCATCGGCTCGCCGCCGACGCATTTTAAAAGTTCCTGCTCATCGGCGCCCAACGACGCCACGTCCACCGTCGGCCCCGCCGCCCGGCGCCCTCCCCCGCGCGAAAACTGCGGCGCGACCTCCTCCAAGATTTCTTCGGCCGAGCCGACCGGCTTGGCGCCGCCCGCGATAAGCCGCCGGCAGCCGTCGCTCGCCGGCGAAAAGATGCTGCCCGGCACCGCGAAGACCTCCCGGCCTTGCTCCGCGGCGTGGTAGCCGGTTATTAGGGCGCCGCTGCGCTCTCCCGCCTCGACGACCAGGACGCCGGTCGTCAGGCCGCTTATTATCCGGTTGCGGCGCGGGAAGTTCTGCGCTTCGGGGCGGGCCGACGGTGGAAACTCCGAAACGACGAGCCCTTTTTCGCATATTTCGCCGTACAAGTTTTTATTCTCGGGCGGATAGACGACGTCGGCGCCGCACCCGAGAACGGCGACCGTCACGCCGCCCGTCTTAAGCGCGGCCCGATGGGCGCAGGTATCTATGCCTCGTGCCATACCGCTCACGATGGCCACGCCGGCTTCGGCAAGCGATTCGCATATGAACGCCGTCGCGCGCTCGCCGTAGTCGGTAGGCCGCCGCGTGCCCACGGCCGCGATGGCGGGCGGCGCCAGCCGGCCTAACGAGCCCAGATAATAAAGCACGGGCGGCGGGTCGTATATGGCGGCGAGCGGCTCCGGATAATCGTCGTCGCCCCATATAAGGCACCCCAAGCTCAAGGCATCCGCTTGGGCCATCTCGTCCTCGACTTCCTTCCACCCGTCGAACGTGGCAAGCGCTCGCGCCCGTTCGTCGCCGACGCCCATAACCGCGGCGAGCTCGTCGAAGGTTTTCGTAAAAACCGCCGCGGGGTCGCCGAAGGTTTCCAGAAGGCGCCGGAAAAATACGCTTCCGATGCCCGGTACGCGGGCCAACGCCAACGTAGCCCGCACGCGCTCGCGCCGATCAGTCTCCATTTAGGCCGGATTGTATTCGAAGCCGCCGGGGCTGTCAAGACAAAATTAACGAATCGTATCCGCTTGACGGCGTCGCCGCTGTATGTTATTCGTTAAAATTAATGAATAGATTCGCCGTAACCTTGTCCGTATTCGCGGTCTTTGCGGCCGCCGTTCTCGCGCAAGAGGAGGAGACCGAAACCGAGCCCATACCTACCGTTCAGTATCTACCGGCCTACGTGTTCCCCGCGGTCTACGTGTACGGCGGCGCGGCGTGGGGGCCGTCGTACGACGCCGCGCCGGATATCACCGGGAGGGCCGCCGCCATCGGCCTGAACGACCCGCTCGGCGATATTGGAACGCTTTCCGCTATCGGCGTAACGTTCGACTTCTTCGTCGGCCCGTACGTTGCCGCCTCTCTCAGATTGGCGCACGAACAGGCTCGCCGGCGCAAGACGGCCTTGAAATACGACTACGGCACCTTTCCCAAAATCGCGTCCGTCGTAACGGAACCGGTTCGGGTCGAGGAACACCTCGCCTATAAGTTCCAAAACGTCGATTACAAAATCGCGCTTAAATACGTGGCCTTCCCCCACTGGCCGGTCACGCCGTACGCGTCCGCGGGCGTGGGCGGCAACCTGACGTCAATGGACATTGACGACCAAGTCTCGAATGCTATACTCCAAAAAGGCAAGGGCGGCGCCCTTTTGAAGACGGGTTGGTATCAACAGTTCTCTTTCGATTGGGCCCTCTACGCCGGCATCCAGGTGAACCTGGGCGACAACCTGTTCCTTATTACGGAATACACCTACGACCGCCAATTCCGCGAACACGAGGTCGCGGGCTACAAATACCGCACCGGCCTTCAAGGGTTTTACGCCGGCTGGGGATGGCGGTTCCTTTAGGTTAAACGCGCCATGAGACTTATCGCGATAAAGACCCACGCCGCCGGCGACCTTCTACTTACGACGCCGGCCCTCCGGGCGCTGCGCCGCGGCTTCCCGGAAGCCGACCTGGTCCTTTTGACGGGGCGAGCCAACGTCAACGTCGCCGGCGCGATCCCCGGCGTGGACGCGTACATGTTCGTGGACGAGAAAGTCGCGTTAAAACCCAACCCCCTCACGACGTACCGCCTGGCCAAAGACGTTAAAAACTCCGGAGCGGACGTCGCGTTCCTCTTCCAACCGTGGCCGGGATTGGCGCGAATACTACACCTGGGAGGCGCCACCGTGTACGCGCCGTTTGCGGAACGGAAGCCGCCCCGATACCTGACGGGGGGCACACCTTGGCAACCGAACGGCGAGAAATATATCGCCCAAAATTACGTCGAGGTGGCCGAAGCGGCGGGCTGTGCCCGCGACGACTTGCGACTCGACTTCGTAATACCGCACGGCGTCCCGAAAGCGGCCGAAATCACCGGGATTAAAAAACAGAAGAAGTACGTAGCGCTGGTGCCGTCGGGAGGGACGAACCCTCGCGAAACCGTCGTCGCGAAAGTGCCGCCGGCGTACTTCTTCGTGGAGATCGCCGATTTTATCAAGAAAGAAACCGGCCGCCCCGTCGTGCTGGTGGGCGGGCCGCACGACCGGAAGAGGTGCGCCGCCGTAGCCGCCAAAGCGGGTAACCCGAACGTCATAAACCTCGCCGGCAAAACGGATATATTCGAAAGCGCCAGGGTAATCGACGGAGCGGCCTATTTAATAACCGTCGACTCGCTACCCCTACACGTTGGCGTTGCCCTGAAGAAACCCACCCTCGGCCTCTTCGCTCCCACCAACCCCGCCGCCCTCCTCCCCCGCGAGGGACCCGCCGCGGCCGTCGCCGCCGAATTGGAATGCGCCCCCTGCTACGCCAACGCGCCCGCCCCTCGCTGCAAACGCCCCTTCAAGTACGAATGCCGCGAGCGTATCCCGCTAGCGCCGGTCAAAGAATATATCTTGAAGCGCGAAAAAAAATAAATTACAATACATAATATAAACAGTCATATTTGCCGAAAACGGGCGCCGGTCCGGGATGCGCGAGCGATAAACGGCTGGACCCGAGAGGACGGCGGACGCTGGTCGCCCGACGTTCAAAGCTCAAGTTGCGGAGAGAAAAGAATGCGCGGTTGGATATTCTTAACGCTGGGGGCGGCGGCCGCGGCCCTGGTAATGTCCTGCCGCCTATAAGCTACTTTACTGGGACGGCCGGCGTTGGACGGAGGCTGCCGTGGCCAACGAGACGAGTGCCGTTCCCCGCTTCTTCGACATCGATTTCGTTGACGGCGCCGGTTGGGCCGTGGGCGGTACGACCTTCGCCCGATACCAGAAGTAACGTTGAATTATAATGCCGGCCTTAAGGCCGGCTTTTTTTACGCGATATTAGCCCCGCCGGCCTATAATTTCCTCCGCTAACAGAGAGTATTGCCAAAACAACAGGAACATGTTAATATATAATTAAGTGGGGGCCGGCATTGCCCGCGAATTGATAAATCTGGGATAGGCTCCCTTCCCCGTCGTTTTCTACGACCCGGGGGAGAATGTCAACGGGCGCAGCACCGAGGGGTACGAATAAAAGGAGGGACCATGAACTATAAAAAAATCTGCGCGGCAGTCCTATCGTTCGCGGTTTTAACGATATGCTGCGGCGAAGAGGAATCTACCACGCCCGAGCTGGGGGCGTGGACTTTTTTCGCGCCGCCGTATAAAGGCGCCTGGAACCATTGCGACGTCCAACCGGACGGTATTTTCTGGGGTGCGGTACGACTTGACGGCTCGGGCCGCGCCGCGATCGTGCGCTTCGACGGCGCGTCCTGGTCCAAACGAGAATTCGAACCATCGGTAACGGAGGGGCTAAACGCGATCTTGATATTCGCCGACGGCTCGGGATGGGCGTGCGGTAACAACGGCGCCTTATTGGAACGGCGCGACGACGAGTGGAAGTTGCACCGGCCTTACGACGACGTAGATTACTATTACCTTGGCGCGGCAAGCCCCGCCCGCGTATGGGCGGTCGGCCAAGCGACCGTATATCCAAGGAGCTATTTACCGGTAATACTTTACTACGAGGGCGACCGGTGGCGCGAAGCCGCCAAACCGTCGGGTTATACGAGCTTCGGGCCGGTCGTCATTACCTCTAGCGGCGGGTACCTTGTAGGCCGCCGCGGCGAAGGCGACGAAATACTGCGCCTTTCCGGGACGACGTGGGGACAACCGGTAACGTTCGAGAGATCTCTTCGTCTCTACGGCCTCGCGGCGGCCGGTGGTTACGCCTACGCGGTGGGAGAGGAAAGGCCGAGCTCCGTAAAGCGCGGGGCGGTATATCAACTTGTCCCGAGCGTCCGCGACATAACACCCAACGTCCCTTCGGCTACCGACTACTACTACCGCGCGGCGTACGCTACTCCCGACGGACGCCTGTGGGTCTCGGCGGCCCCGTACGGGCCCGGCGGTCGGGACTACAAACTACTTTACTGGGACGGCGACGCCTGGTACGAGGCCGCCGTAACCAACCGAACGGGGATTACGACGCGCGTCTTCGAGTTCGGCTTCGCAACCGGCGCGGGGTGGGCCGTGGGCGGCGAAACGTACGCCCGATACCGGGAACCGTAAATGCGAAAGCCGGCCGCGAGGCCGGCTTTTTTATTTGGCGTAATCGCCCTCGATATCTTTTATCTTGTCCACCCTTCGAGCGTGGCGGCCACCCTCGAACGGCGTCTCGAGCCAAACGGCCAGCATTTCCCGGGCGTAATGGAAACCCGTCTGGTCGCCCGAGAGGACCAGCACGTTGGCGTCGTTGTGGGCGCGCGTCAACCGGGCCATATACACCGTCCAGCACAGCGCCGCGCGGACGCCGGGCACCTTATTGGCCGCCATCGACATGCCGAGGCCGGTAGCACATATTAATACGCCGCGTTCGGCCTCGCCCCGCGCCACCGCCTCCGCCGCGGCCCGGCCGAAGTCCACGTAGTCGCACGATTCCTCGCAATCGGTGCCGAAGTCGACGACGTCATGACCCATCTCGGCGGCGACGCCCTTCAAGTACTCCTTCAACGGGTAGCCGCGGTGGTCGGCCGCGAAAGCTATCTTCATGCGTCCACACCTCGCTTCTTGGCCTCGGCTATGTAGCGCGCTTTCATCTCGGCATACAGCGGGAAGCGTTCGCACAACTCGCGCACCTCTTCGCGCACCTCCGCGACGACGGCGTCGTTCTCAATATCCTTCAGGACGCGGGCGATCATGTCGCCGATGGCCTCCATCTCCGGTTCCTTCATGCCGCGCGTCGTCAGCGCCGGCGTCCCGATGCGGATGCCGGAGGTAACGAACGGTTTCTGCGGGTCGAAGGGAATGGTGTTCTTGTTTACGGTGATACCGGCGTCCTCCAGCCGCTTCTCGGCCACCTTGCCCGTCAGCTCGACCGGCCTGAGGTCCACCAGCATGAGGTGGGTGTCCGTTCCGCCGGAGACGATGCGCAGGCCGTTCTCTGCCAGGCGCGCCGCCAGCGCCGCGGCGTTAGCCACTATCTGCTTCTGGTATTCCTTGAACTCGGGCTTCAGCGCCTCGGCCAGACACACCGCCTTGGCCGCGATGACGTGCATCAGCGGGCCGCCCTGAATACCCGGGAAGACGACGCGGTCCAGGTCCTTGGCCAGCTCCTCCTGGCACATGATCATCCCGGCCCGCGGGCCCCGCAGCGTCTTGTGGGTGGTGGTGGTCACGTATTCGGCTATCCCCACCGGCGTGGGGTGGAGGCCGGCCGCGACCAGCCCCGCGATGTGGGCGATATCCGCGACCATCACCGCGCCGACCTCGTCGCATATCTCGCGGAACTTCGTGAAGTCGAGGATACGAGGATAGGCGCTGGCGCCCACCATGACGAGCTTGGGCTTGTGTTCGTGCGCCAGCTTGCGCAGCGCGTCGAAGTCGACGGTTTCGTCGTCCTCGCGCACGCCGTACTGGACGACGTTGAAGTATTTGCCCGAGAAGTTAATAGGGTGGCCGTGGCTCAGGTGGCCGCCGTGGCTGAGGTTCATCCCCAGCATGGTGTCGCCCGGCTCCATTACGGTGAAGTAAACGGCCATGTTGGCCTGGGTGCCGCAGTGAGGCTGGGCGTTCACGTGCTCGGCGCCGAATAGCTCTTTGGCGCGCTCGATAGCGAGGGATTCGCCGACATCGACGTACTGGCAGCCGCCGTAGTAGCGGCGCCCCGGGTAACCCTCGGCGTACTTGTTGGTCATGACGGAGCCGACGGTCTCGAGCACGGCCTCGCTCACGAAGTTCTCGCTGGCGATAAGCTCCAGCGTTTCGCTCTGGCGCCGTATTTCCCCCAGGACCGCCGCGGCCACTTCCGGATCGGTGTCCCATAAGTGACTCATATTTAAACCTCCGACTGTTACCTCTCGTAAAAAATAACACCGGCCCGTAGGCAAGTCAATCCTAATCCCTGACGGGATACGTGTAGCGCGGCGCCGCGCGCGCCTACTTATAAATTAAGAATACTTGCCAACAATACAAAATTTCAGCTTGATTTTGATGGAGGCCAGCGTTATAATACGCAATGTAAGGGGGTTACGAAATGAGAAAATTAACGATAATAATTACCGCGATTGCGATAACGGCGGCCGTTCCGGCGTGGGCCGAAACGAAAGACGTCCCGAGATTCGTATGGCTGCTCATCGAGCCCGGCTCCCGGCCCGGCGGCCTGGGTAAAACATTTACCGGCCTCGCCGACGACGTCAACGCCTCGTACTACAACCCGGGCGGCTTGGCGCTGCTGGAGAAAAACGGCCTCTCCGTGATGCACGAGCCCCGCGGCACCGACCAACTGAAAGATATGTTTTACGACTACGTCGCGTTCTCTTACGACACGGGTAGATTCGGTACGCTGTGCTTCGACGTAATATACAGCGACGCCGGCAAAAGCGACATTACCGACGACCAAAGCCGCGTTTTAGGCGTTTTACATAGTTACGGCGCGGCGCCGTCTCTCTATTGGAGTTATCCTGTCCTGAAAGACCTCGGCGTCGGCGCCGGCCTGACGTACGTCTACGAACACCTTACGGACCTTCCCGGCGGCGTCGACAGTCAGCTATTGTTCAACGGCGGCGTACTTTATAAAACGCCCCTCAAGGGCCTTTCCGGCGGCCTGGCCTTCACCAACCTCGGCCCGAACAAGTCGGGCACCCGCGTTAACGAAGAGAAACAGGAGATCGAAGTAAGCTGGCCGCCGCCGCGTACGATGCGGCTGGGCCTGGCCTACAAAGTCTTCTCGAGCGACCTCAACGACCTCACCGTCGCCGCCGACGGCTCTAAGCTCTTAATGAACCTCGACGACCGCCTAAGCGAGGAGTTCGGCCAAGCGGTATATTCGGGCGGCGCCGAATACATGTATGCCAAGATGATCGCCGTACGGGCCGGTTACTACCGCGACCGGTGGGGCGAAATCGAAGGCTTAGCGTTGGGCTTCGGCTTCGCGTACAAAGGCCTCAGCTTCGACTACGCCCGCGTCCCGGAGGGCGAGGCCTTCGGCGACCGGCACCGCTTCGCCGTCGGGTACCTCTTTTAAAGCGCGGAAATACGCGTGGCCCGCCCGAAGCGCATCTTCGAAAAGAGAAAAGCCGTCGTCACCGCAGCTGTGGCGGCGGCTTTAACGTCGCCGGCCGCGGCGGTGATAATCAGCGGCGGCGAACTCGCCACCGTACCCGAGGGCTTCAAGGCTGTCGCCGTCGTGGGCGAGGCCGGCCGCGGCGACGGCCAGTTCAACGAACCTACGGCGGTCGCCTTTGACGGCGCCCGTCGCCTCTACGTCGTCGACAGCCGCAACGTACGGCTCGAGCGCTTCTTCTCCCAGGGCGACTTCGACATGGCCTTCGGCCGCTTCGGGTGGAAGGGCGAGGGGCTCGTTTCGCCGCACGGCATCGCGGCCGACCAGGAACTTTATATATACGTAAGCGACCGCGAGCGCGGCCTGATCCACCAGTACGACATCTACAGCAAATATCTCAAATCGTACGGCCAGACGCAGAAGATAGCGACGTGGTTCGAACGGCCCGCCGGCCTCGCCGTCGACAAGCTGGGCAACCTCTGGGTCGCGGATACCGGTAACCACAAGGTCAAGCGCATCAACCTCCTGGGCGAAATCACGTTGGAGGTCGGTTACTACGGCTCGGGACCGGGGAAACTCAACCTCCCCGCCGACGTCGCGGTAGACGAAAGCGGCGGCGTCGTCGTAGCCGACGCCGGGAACTCGCGGCTGCAGCGCTTCGACCGCTTCGGCAACCCCGTTGCCGTGATCGCCGGGAGCGGCGGCGAACAACTGCGCAATCCCTCCGGCGTTTGCCTCGACCGCTTCGGCAACATATTCGTATCGGACACGGGAAACGACCGCGTCGTGGCGTTCGACGCCGACGGCCGGTACCTGTGCGAGTACGGGAAACTGGGCCGCGGTAAAAAGGACTTCAACCACCCGGGAGGCCTTTGCTTCGGCGAGGACGGCAAATTATATGTAGCGGATACCTACAATAACGTAATAAAAATATTGGAAGTACAATACCGCCTCCCGGACCGCGTCGAGAAACCGCCGCGGTTCCCGGCGCCGGCGCCGAACGAAAGGTAAAAACGAAAACCGCTTGCGGCCGCGGCCCTACCAGCACCAGTACCCCCGGGAGGGGGCGTTTTTATATAATGGCAGGATATCCCCGAAGACGACTTCTGCTTACGACCGGCCTACTGGCGGCGGCCGCGTTGGCCGACTCGCTCGGCGCGGCCGAGGAACCGCGGTGGCACGAAACGCTCGCCGCGGCGCGGGAATCTTTCCGGATAATGGAGCTCGCAACCGGCGCCGATTACGAGTTGCCGCATAAGTTTCTCTTCGTCGGTTCCGAAACGGTGCGCGTCGGCGGCGACGTCTGGGAGAGGGGCCGCGACTACCGCCTCGACTACGACGCCGGGACCTTGACCGTCCTCGCGGCGCCGCCGTACGCCGGGCCGATGGTCGTCGAGTACGAGTACCTGCCGTTCCTGCAGGCCGAGGACTACCGCGCCGCGCTCGAGGGCGAGGACGAGGCAGAGGCGTTGGAACGCCTCGAGGAGGCGGCGGCCGCGCCCTCGGAGCTGGACGTAACCGGCTCCAAAACCTTCACCGTCACGGCCGGGAACGCGGAGGGGACCGACTTCAACCAGTCCCTCCGCCTCTCCATCCGGGGAAACGTCGGCGACGTGAAGATTACCGGCGAGATCTCGGACCAAGACTTGCCGTTGGAGGAAGGGGGCGCCACCAAGGAAATCGCAGCCGTGGACAAAATATACGTCCGCGTGGAAGGCCGGCACCTGGCGGGGACCTTTGGCGACTACGACGCCGCGATCAGCGGCCGGCGTTTCGCCGACTACCAACAACGCCTTACGGGCATCAAAGGCGAAGCCTTCTACCCCACCTGGGGTGCCGACGCCTACGGCGCCCGGGCCCTCGGCCGCTTCGCGTCCAACGAGTTCTACGGCGTCGACGGCATCCAGGGCCCGTACCAACTCTCCGCCCGCGACGATGACGACATTATCGTACTTCCGGGAACCGAAACCGTATGGTTGAACGGCTCGAAGCTTAAAGAGAACGAGAACAACGATTACGTCGTCGACTACGACCTCGCGACCATAACCTTTACCGTCCGCCGCCCCATCTCGGCCGAGGACCGCATCGTCGTCGACTTCCAATATACCACCGAAGAATACCAGCGCAACTTCTTCGGCGGAGAAGCCGAAGGACACTTCGCCGGCGGCGCCGTCAACGTGGCCGCGCTGTACCTGCACGAGGAGGACAACCGCGCCCGCGCCTTCTTCGGCCTCGACGATTATTACCGCAAATTGCTGGAGGGAGCCGGCGACGACCAGGAGCGCGCGCGGGTGGTCGCGCTGGACGAAAACGGCGAGATAATTTACGAGTACGTCGGCGAAGGCCAGGGGGAATACACGCGCCAATGGGACCCGGTGGAAGGTAAATACGTATACGTCTACGTCGGCCCGGGCAACGGCGACTACATGCCGAGGATGATCCTGCTTCCCTTCCCGAAGCGGCAAAGCCTCTTCGACGTAAACGCCGTCATCGCGCCGGCGCGCATTATCACCGTCGAGGCCGAGGGCGCGACCAGCGACTTCGACGCCAATACTTTTTCGACGGTAAGTGACCGCGACAACGGCGGCCTGGCCGGCTCCGCCGCGGCCACCGTCCGGCTGGACGCGCTCGAGCCCCTCGAACGCGTGGGCAAGCTCGAAGTCCGGCACGTCGTCGAGCGGAGAGACACCCGCTTCCGGAACCTGGGCCGCGAGGACGGCGTCGTGTTCCTGCAGCGATGGGACCTCGACGACGAGGTCGCGGGCCTTGCCCACCCGCCGGGCTACAAGCTTTACGAGACGACGGTTACCGAGCGGCCCGTCCCGTCCCTCACGGCATCCGGAACGTACGGCGCTATCCGCCAACAGTACGTCGGCCTCTCGGCAAACGGTTATTCGGGACAACGGGGCAAAAGGGCCGCGGCCTCGCTGAGTTGGGAACCCGAACGCTGGCCGCACGTCGCGTACGACTTCAACCACGTGCGCCGTCACGGCCCGCGGTATACGGGAGCGTTCGAGACCGACGACGAATCGGTGGCCAAAAGCGCATTCACCGACGACGAGAATACGCGGCGCGAACAGAGCGGCGAGGTCTCCTATTCCGTTTGGCGGCTCAGCCCGTACGTCCGCGTCTACGACAAGAAGCGACGCGCCGACTACGAAATAGACGGCGCCCCCGACGAGGGGACGCTCGAGCAAGAGCTAGAGGTCGGGACGGGCGTACGACCCGCGGCGGGATGGAACGTCCGGTTCGGCCACACCGCGGGCCGCGGCGAATTGGTCGAAGACCAAGCTTACGTCCCCCACTACCGCAAGAACGAAGAGCACGTCGCTACCACGTACGACGCCCCCGGTTTAATCGATCTCAGCGCCGAGTACACCAAAATAATAAAGGATTTCGCCCCCGCGGACGTGGCCGACGTCGACTCCGACCTCTCGCTGCTCGAGTTTTACTACACGCCGCTGGAGCGCGCGCTGGCGCTGAGAACGCGCTACGAGCTCAACAGCATCCAAGAACTCGAACGCGAAGAGATATTCGAGGTCGCACGCGACGGCGACGGCGACTACCGCCGCGAAGTCGATCCCAAGAACCCGAACCGCTATGTCTACATCTACGACCCCGACGACCCGGAAGCGATTTATATAAAGACGTACAGATATACCGGCCGGGCGTACCGCGCCCTCGAACCGGACCTCACCGTCAGCCTCGCCGTGCTCCCCTACCGCTACAACGACGTGCGCGGCCGAGACGCCGAGCGCAACCCGTGGCTGGACGCCGCGGCCGCGGACCTTTACGTCCACGCTCGGAACAGCTCCACGTCGCCGCGGCGCTTAGCCATCGCCACCCTCCAAGACCTCCTGGCCGCGGACGCCCTCGATAGCAGCCTGGAACAACGTTACACCCTCACCATATTACCGGTCAACCGGCGGCTCACCGGCTGGGCGCGCTACTCGGTCAAGGACGACCTCGACCGAACCGTCGCTTCGCGCCAACGTAGACGGTGGCGGACGTCGCGCTACGGCGAAGTCGTCGCCGAGCCGGTACCGCGGCTGACGGTCCAGGCCGACGTCGACCGCATCCGGGAATGGGAATCGGTAACGGAGGAGAACGTGCCCCGCCCCGAGAACACGAAAGCCCTGGAGATGATATACGGCCTGGAACCCACCTACACGGTTACGTCCCGGCTCGACCTCGCGGCCCGCGGCGAGGTCTCGCGACGGCACGAGGAGTACAACGGCGCTCCCACCCACTTCAAGGGCACGAGGGTGAAGCCGGAGGCCACCTACCGCCTGACGGAATCCGGCGTCGCGAACGCGTGGTACGACCGGACGGAGTACGACGTTTCGGGCTACAGCGGGTCCGAGACGGTGCTGCTGCGCATCCCGGGAGTAACGCACAAGTGGGAGGCCAGCGTAAATAAGGGCGTAGGCCGATACGTTACGCTGATCTTCACGTACGACGGCGAGAAAAAACCCGACGTGGGAGAGACGCGGCACCGGGGCCGAATAGACTTAAACATATACTTCTAATGCTAAAGAGTTGGGCCATACTAGTCGTACTCGCTCCCGCCGCGGCGGCCACGCCGGCGGCCGCCGAGGTGGCGGTCGAGGGCAACGTCGCATTCGGCGACGCCGAAATCGAGGCCGCGGCGTATCGGGACGGCGCCGTCGACGCCGGCGCCGTGGAGCGGCTCTATCTACGCGCCGGGTACCTGGACGCGCGCGTCGAGCTGACCGTCGAAGAAGGCGTCCCGCCGACGCTCGCGATAACGGAGGGAGCGCGGTACCGCGTCGCCGCGCTCGACGTGGACAACGATTCGCCGCTCAGCCGCGACGAAGTAGCAGCGTTCATCCCGTTCGGCCCGGGCGACGCGCCGTCGCCGCCCGACCTCCGGGAGGGTTTAATCGCGCTGTTAGCCAAACTGGCGGATCGGGGATATCTGCGCGCCGAAGCGGAATACGCCGTAACCGACGCCGGCGCGGCGCGGGTGGACGTCGCCGTGGCGGTGCGCGCGGGCGAAAGGTACGCCGCCGGCGAGATCCACCTCGTCGGCGTTCGCCGCCGAGACGAGGAGGCCATACGCGAAAACCTCGAAACCCGGCCCGGCAAGCCGCTGCACGAGCGGGCCCTCGCGCGCGACCTCCTCACCATCATCGACTACTATCGCGAGCGCGGCTATCCCACGGCCTCCGCCCGTCCCCGCGCTTTCGAGCTCGCCGAGCGCTACAAAGAGATTGACTTCGCCGTAATAGTCGAGCCGGGCGACAAAGTAACCGTAACGGCCATCGACGTCGTCGGAAACCGCCGCACCCGCGACGGCGTCATCCGGCGCGAAATTTTAACCGTCCCCGGCGAACCGTACGACATCGAAAGACTGCGCAAGAGCGCGCGCCGGATATATAACCTCAAATACTTCGAGGCCGAGCCCGACGTCGAGCTGGTCGACGCCGAGGCGGGCCGGCTTCGCGTAACGGTGGTGGAGCGGCCGACGTACCGCGTTACCGGCGCTTTGGCGTACGAGCCGCGGCAAGGCGAGACCGCCGCGGCCGTGATAGGCGAAATGGACGCGCGCCTCGCCAACCTCTTCGGCACCGGCCGGGAGCTCGACGCCCGCTACCGCCGCCTGGCCGTCGAATCGACCGACGCCGCGGCGGCGTACTACGAGCCGTGGATAGGCGGCGTCGACCTCTTCGCGCAGCCGAGCGGCCTTTACAAAGAGCGGGTAACGTACCGCAAGGCGACCGGCGAGCTCGCGCTCGGCACCCATCCCCTCGTGGACTTGACGGTGGCCGCCGGCGGCGGCTTCGACCGGGTGTGGACGGAAAACGCGAGCCGGAAGTACAAAGTCTTCACCTGGGCGACGTACGACAGCCGGGATTACTTCGACAACCCGCGGCGGGGTTGGCAAGCGTTCGGCCGCGTGGAGCTCGGCGTCAAGGAATACCTGGCCGACGGCTTCCGGGAGCGGGTGCCGCGGCTGAAGCTCGACGCGTGGCGCTTTTGGCCCACGACTCGCAACCAGGTCCTCGCGGCGCGCGGCCGCGCCGAGGGCTTCGTCTCGCAGCGGACGAGTCTGGACGAAGTTTTCCCGCTGGGCGGGTACGCCGACCTCCGCGGCTTCAAAGAGGAGCAGTTCCTAACGGACCGCTACGTTCTCGCGACCGTCGAGTATCGTTTCTTGACCGGCCGCGGCAGCAGGCTGTTCCTCTTCGTCGACTCGGCCTATCGGCACCTCAAAACCGAAAAGACGTTCGACGAGGGTTTCAACGTGGGCTACGGGGCCGGCTTCCGGGCGGCGACGGCCGTCGGAACGTACGGCGTAGACTACGGCCTGGCCGCCGGCGATAACCCCCAAGAGGGTAAAATCCACGTCTCCATAACGCAGGAGTTTTAACCGTCGAAAGGCCTTGTCGGCAGGTGTTTCATTTCTTAATATTCAAGCGTAATGGCGCGCCTCTTCCAGATATTAGGGGTGGCAGCGGCTTTCTTCGTCGGCGCATTCGCCGGTAACTTCTACCACCTCGTCGTACGCCGCGGGTCGGGCGGCCGCTTCCACGTAACGCTGCCGCCGGCCTGCCCCTCCTGCGGCCGGGCGGAACGACGTATATGGATGCTGCCCATACTCTGGTATCCGTTACTGCGGGGTCGCTGCCCGGGCTGCGGCTTCCGCTACCACAAAAACCTCGTCCTGTTGGAAGCGACGGGCGGCGCCGTCGCGGCGTTGGCGTTCTACTACTACGGCTTTTCCTTCGCGTTCGCGACGACCTTCGCTTTCTGCTTTTTCTTCCTCTTAAATTATTGGGTGGACTTCCGCTACGGCGTCCTGGTGCCGCAGCTCTATCTCCCTGCGCTCGCCGCGGGGCTTGGGCTTTCTTTTTTACCCGGGCCGCCCACTCCCGCCGGCGCTCTCGCCGGAGGCGTCGTGGGCGGCGGCCTGTTGTTGGCGGCGCGTCCCGGCCGCGGCCTATTCTCCGAGAACGCGCGCGGCGCCGAACGCCAGCTCGCGTGCGTAGCGCTGGTCGGGGTTTTCCTGGGATGGCAGAGCGCGCTGTTCGTTCTGGCCGCCGCGGCGATCGCGGCGTTGGTCCTGCCGTTGGTCGCGCGCCGCGTGTTCGGCGGCGACCCGGAAACGGCCTTCGGATTCGCGGTCCTCGCCGCGGCGTTAGCGCTGGCTTTCTACCACGCCGACATAACGTCCTGGTACTTCCGCATCCGCTAGCGGCGAACTAAGGCCGTTTGTTCTTTAGTTACTCGTCGCCGTTCATAACAAATAAATTATAAAGGGAAGTTAACGTGGGTACGTACGAGCTCATAGTATACGGCTGCCAGATGAACGACTACGACGGCGAGAAGCTGGCCGGCATAATGGAGGAGGCCGGCTACCGGCCCGCGCCTCCCGGAGACGTCGCCGACGTCGTCTTGGTTTACACCTGCGCCGTACGGGAGTCAGCCACGACCCGGGCGTTAGGCCGTATCACGTCGCTCGCGCGGTACAAGAAGCGCAAGGCGGATACCGTCATCGGCGTCGGCGGTTGTTGGCCCGCGGTCGAGAAGAACGTCATCGAGAGCTCCTGCCCCCACGTCGACTTTACCTTCGGGACGACAAACCTGGAAGACGTCCCCGCGACGGTAGCGGGCATCCGCGGGCAGGCCGCGTCGCCGCTGCCGGACGAGATTCGGCTTCGCCGGACGGCCTGGCCTCGAGCCAACGTATCGATTATGCGGGGTTGCGACAACTTCTGCGCCTATTGCGTCGTGCCGTACGCCCGCGGCCCGGAGGTTTGCCGCCCGATCGACGACGTACTGCGCGAAGTGGAAGAGCTGGTCGGGGCCGGCTTTAAGGACATCACGCTCATAGGTCAGAACGTAAACTCGTACCGGCACGGCGTTACGTCCTTCGCGGAGCTTCTCCTGAAGGCCGACGCGCTGTGCGACGGCGTCTTCCTCCGTTTTACCACCAATCACCCCCGCGACGTCAACGACGAAACGGTGGCCGCGCTCGGCCGGTGCCGCAACGTCGCCCGGCACCTCCACCTTCCGCTGCAGAGCGGCTCGGACGCCGTATTGCACGCGATGAACCGCGACTACGACGTCAGCCGCTACCTCGACGTCGTCTCGAAGGTGCGGAAAGCGGTCCCGGGTATCTGCTTGACGACGGACGTACTGGTCGGCTTCCCCGG
Organism: bacterium; assembly: GCA_036480675.1. GTDB lineage: Bacteria > RBG-13-66-14 > B26-G2 > WVWN01 > WVWN01 > WVWN01. Next base: position 28,324 of record JAZGGY010000102.1, read on the forward strand.
CGAGACGGAGGACGACTTCGAGGCTACGCTCAGCGTCGTCGAGCGCGTACGCTACGACAGCGCGTACGTCTTCATGTACTCGCCTCGAGCCGGGACGGCGGCCGCGGCGCTGGCCGACGACGTGCCGCGTCCCGAAAAAGTGCGCCGCCTACAAACGGTCGGCGCGCGGCAACGCGCCATTGCGCTGGAAATAAACGAAGGGATGGTGGGGAGTGAACAACCGGCCTTAGTGGAAGGTCCGAGCCGCAAGAAGGCCGGCGAATACGCCGGCAGGTTGAGCGAAAATAAAATCGTAAATTTCGCGGGCCGGGCGCGCCCGGGCGAATTCATACGCTTAAAAATTACGAAGGCTTCGTCTTGGACGCTAAGAGGCGAGCCGGCGCCGTGACCGAACGCGCGAACCGTTCCGCCACGACGCCGGCGTCGTTGGGTCCAACTCGAGCCCCGAAAGGGGCGTTATCCTTTCCTCGCCCGCCGCGTTAGAAACGCGTGTACGATAATTGCCGCCGAGACGGTATCCACGGCCAGGAGTTGACAGAAGATGAGCACCTCGCTCTGCGGGTGAGGTAGTGCGATTAAGTGGACCAACCGAAATATCACGAAAAGCAACGTCGCCATAGATTACCTCGCCTTGTCGTGGTTACCGTTAACTTCTCAACTGGCTTTTCTAGCCGCCGCGAAGAATATGGGTAAAAAGTAACACCGCTCCCCTTTAGATATCGCCGCCCCGCGCGCCCGCGCCGCAACGCGTAAACTCTCGCCGGCCGCCGATGCCCCTACCAACCTCTCCAGAAGCTCGAACTCCTTTTCTTCCTCCTCGGCCCAACGGGACGTGGTCCACGCCGAATTCAATACGCCGAAGCGGAAGACGTCGAAGCCGGCGCTGCTCAACAGGGCCGGGAGTTTCCGGCCCGCGGCCGGGTCGCCGCCACGCCGCCGCACCGCCTCCACGACGTCGTCGCGGCTCGAGGCCGCCGGCGGATAGTCGATGGCGCCCTCGTAATCCGGTTCCGCCAGCGCGACGTACACGCCCCCGCTCTTCAAAACCCTCTCCGCTTCCCGCAGGAACGCCGCCGGTTCGGCAAGCCAAGTTATCACGAACGCCCCCACCGCGGCGTCGAAAACGCCGTCGCGGAAGGGCAACGCCGCGGCGTCGCCGGCGACGAAGGCCGCGCCGCTCCCCCGGGCGCGCGCCGCCGTCAACGCCTCGAGCCTCCTGTCAATCCCCACCGCCACTTTGGCCGCGCGCGCCGCCAGCTCCGCCGTCACGACGCCGCTACCGCAGCCCACCTCCAATATCCGCCCGAACCGTCGGAAGCTGAACTGCCGGTAGAGCTCGCGCCGGTGCGCCTCGTACCACGCCGCCTGGCGGACTTCCTCTTCGGGCGTAAGGTACGGGCCGGCGTCGCCTGCTATCTCCCATCCCTCCTTGCGCTACGCCGCGTTGGACGCGGCGTCCGGGCAACAGAAAACTCTCTCGTACTTGACCGACAGCGGGCACCCGGCGCCGCATATTTCTAAATCCGGGCACTCCCGACATCGGGCGGGCGCGTACTCCCGGTCGCGTATCTCGCGAGCCAATTCGTTGTTGTAGATCGTGTCCCAGTCGTCGGCGAGTATATTCCCCATAGGTTGGTAAAACGACTGGCACGGTATGACGTCGCCGTTGGGCTCGACGCACATGTTGTACTTGGCCGCGGTGCACTGTTTGACGCCCAGGTCCATCGTCAGCGGGTTGAAGCGGCAGTACTGCGTCGGCGTATACCACATAAAAGTCATGTCGTTGGCGGCGCAGGCCGCGGTGAAGCGGCTGAGGATGGGCCCGAGCGCGCCCTCCGGAATGCCGACGTCAACGTCGCGCGCGCTGCCGGAGTTAATAATGCCGTTGGCCGCCACGTGCTCGACGTCCAGCGTCGCCAAAAACGCCACCAACTCCTCCACGTCGTCGACGTTTTCGGTGGTGAGCGTCGTGTTGGTCAACAAGTATACCGGGCTTGCGACGGCGTTCTCGATGCCGGCGACGGTTTCGTTGAAGGCGCCGTCGGCGCCCACCATCTTGTCGTGGGTTTCGGGTACGGAGGAGTGAATGGTTATTTGGACGTGGTCGAGGCCCGCCGCGGACAGCGCGTCCATATATTCCGCGTCCTTCAACTTGCGGCCGTTGGTCAACAGGCCGGTGACAACGCCCAACTCCTCGGCGTATTCGACCAATTCGACCAGGTCCGGGTGCTGCGTCGGCTCGCCGCCGGTGAATACCACGTGCGGAATGCCGAGCCCCCAAACCTTGGCGATGACGCGCTTGAGGTCCTCGGTGCTGAGCGTCTCGCCCGCGCGCGCGGCCTCGTTGTAGCAGTGGGCGCAGGCGTTGTCGCACCCGTACGTGAGCGCGAGGTCCATCCGGTAGGGCACGTCGACGTCGATGGAAAAGGGGTCGACGCGCTCGGCGCCCAGGTACGATATGGGACACCGCTCGTCGCCGCGCGCCATCATTTCTATCGTCTCGCGCAAGCGGCGGAGGTCTTCCGCCAGCTCCTTTTTGCCCACGCGGTAGCGCTTGGCCATCGTCTTGACGATGCGGTCGTCGGGCCACTCCTCGATTACGTAGCGCGCCATCTCGGCGCCGGTCTGGTTGAGGTGCAGGATGCGAGCGGCATTTATCATCAATATGCCGTCGCCCCCCGGGTTCAGGCGGAGGTGGAGGCGAACATGGAGTTCCGCGTCGTCGCGCCGGAGGTGGTATATCCCCGCCTCGAGCGGGACCTGCTTCGCCAGGAACTTGTCGTATATCGTCTTTCCGATACCCATATATAATCTACGACGGGATTTGAGGCCGACCGCGCCTAACGGCCGCCGCCGGCGCAGGCGCAGGCGCACCCGGCGCAAGCGCATGCGCAAGCGCAGCTGCTGCCGCCGCCGCTCCAACCGCCGGACGAACGCGCAGGCGGCGGGTTAGTGGTCGCGGTAACTTTGCCGGTGAACGATTCCACCTTCGACACCACGCCGTTCGCGATGCCCTCCACGCGCGTCACGACGGCGTTGGCGAAGCTGGCGCCGGGGAGCGTGGGCATATCGAGCGAAACGCCCTTGGGCCCGACCCCGGCCGCGGGGGCGACGCGTCCCCACCATACGGGCCGCGGTACGTCGTATCCCACGAAGACGGTGCGGGCGTGCCCCTCGAAGTCGTCGTCCAGCATCGTCCACTCCAGGCCGTTCGTAAACTCCTCGACCTTGACGTCGGGGGTACCGGCCTCCTCCACCAACCGCCAGGCGGTCTTCACTATCTTGCGGTAGTATTCGACGGTCTCGCGGTGGGAGAAGCCCTTCATCTTCTTCTCCACGGCCTTGATCAGCGACACCAACATGTCCTGGAGCTTCTTCTCGCCCAGGGTCCCGTCTTTGTCGAGCGCGGCGACCAACTCTTTCTCGTACGGCCTTAGGCCGTTCTCTTTAAAAGGTAGCTTCTCGAGCTTCAGCGGCTCCTGGGAGACTATGGAAAGCGCGCCCTTCTTAATCAAGCCGAAGAGGATCATGGTCAGGATTACGTTCAACGGCCGTTCCATCAGGATCGCGGCTTCAGGGGCGGTAAGGCCGCGCTTAATCCCCACGCCCTCAACCTTGGCCTTGGGCGACAGGTACCTCATGCGCCGACGCCGTTTATTGATTATGCCAAAGACGGCGATAAGTACGAAAATAGTAATCGGTATCAAGCATCCGCAGAATTGCGCCGCAAAGCCCACGAGGCCTGCGAAGAAGTCGCCGATCCACCCGAACTGCGGCGGCGACCGCACCTCCGCCACCGCGTTCCGCGGGAACGATATGCCGAAGTAATACTGCTCCGACGGCGACGCTTGCTGCCAATCCCAGACGTAATAGACGCGGCCATCCCTAACGAACATCTGCGTCGGCTCGCCGCCCTCGTCCTCGTGCCAGCGCGTTTGCTCCCCCGTTACGCCCGGCGGGAAGACGAAGACCATCGTGAGGTGGGTCGTGCCGGTGGTGAAATCGGAGCCGAACCAGGTGGGGCTGAAGACGGCCGACGCGTACGTCTCGTCGGCCGAGTCCTCGAAGACCATATGGTAATTACGGCCGTTAACGTGGAGCGTAGCCGCGTCGCCGGATCCAATTTCGTAACCGGAGAGCGGTATCTCGACGCCGACGTCGATGTACTCCGAGGGCCTTATGGTATACAGCGGATGGCCGTCGACGTCGGCGGTAATGGAGTCGAGGTCGTAATCGTTCGACGGAAAGCCCACGTCGACGATATCTATGGGGTCGCCGGCGGGGGTATTGCGAAAGGTTATCTTGTAATCGACGTCGAACGAAGAATCCTGGTTGACGGTTACCGTCACTACCTCGCGCGGGACCTCAAAGTAGTAATCCTGCGCCGCGACGGGCCACGGCGTTACCGCCGCCGCCAAATATAAAACTATTGTCGCGCCACGTTTAAGACCCATGTCTATTTACCACGTGCGGCGAGGGCGATTTACCATTTCGGTTCTTCTTCGATTTCGTATGACGTCCCGCAATAAGGGCAGGTTACCACCACGGCCCCGGCCTTGACGTCGATATTGTCTTTCGCCAGCGTGGCCCCGCAGGATTGGCACTTCAACCGCTCGAGCGACAGATCGCCCGTTAAATCTATTTGCTGGACGATGGTCTGCGGTTTCTCGGCCCGGTACTTCTTGTAGGAGCGGTACATCAGTACGCCGGCGCCGGCTATGAGTAACAGGCCGATGACGTTAAGGCATACGCCCACGCCCACCCGGCTGCCGCCCTGCTCGCCGGCCTCGGCGGCGGTGGAGGCCATAATCCACAGAACGCCGAAGAAGATAAGCACCAGCGCCAAAACTACCATCGGTACGCCGAATATGCAGCCGCTCAATTTCATAGTCAAACGCCGCCGTATTTATGACCTAAAATGCACTTATTACGTAATAATATAGTATCTAAATGTCGATTGCAAGTATAATTCGTACCCGCGAAGTCTAGATAAAAACCCCCGCGGCCGCGGGGGCTTATCTTCGGATTTAAACAGGAGCTTACCTGTTTTGATAGCGGTCGATTATCGACCTGAAGAGGTCGACCGCGGCGGCGAGGGTGATATTACGCCTCTCAATGCGGACTTTGTTGCCCACGACGCCGATTCCGATGAATATCTCGGCTTCCTCTTCCGCCGCCGGTTCCTCCGCCGCAGGAAGCGCGAGTTCAGGTACCGCTTCAGCGGCCACGCCGACCGGGACCACCTCGGGCCGCGGCGGCATAGGCGGCGCTGCGGGCGGTACCTCGCGGAGTTCTTCCTCTATCGTCGCTTTGATCGCCTCGGCCTCTTCCTCCCTCAAAGTAGGCTCGCTGACAGCGGCCGGCTCGGCCGCGGCGACTACTTCCTCCTCTAGAAGCGGTTTCACCAGTTCCTCGAGCGGGGCTTCGGCGCCGGGTCCAACCTCTATCTCGAGGCCGGTGGGAACTGCTTCGGCCGGAACCTCTTCCTCCACCGGCGGCGCTTCCGCCTCCACGGCGGGCAAGTCGGCAGCATCCCACGGTTGGGGCGCTATTACTTCGCCCACGCCCTCCAGGTCGAAGTCCGTCAATTCCAAACCGGCGAGCGCTTCTTCGGCCGGCTCCTCGACGGGCGGCGGCTCGGGTCCCGGGGGCTCGAGGAAGGCCGCGGCCTCGGCCCCAGACGCGAATTCGGGCGGCATCTCGGGCGGCGCCATAAACGGCTCCTGGACCGCCTCCGCCTTCTCCTCGTCCAAAGGAATAGCCGACGGCTCGGGCGGCGCGGGGAAAGAGCTCAAATCGAAATCGCTCTCCGGCGCCTCGATAGCTTCCGGCCCGGGGGCGAGCGGTTCGTCGACTTCGTCGAGCGAAGTCTCGAACTTATCGAATTCCCCGCTGGCGATCCTCTCTTTGAGCCGCCGCGCGCGCTCCTCGTTCCGCCTCTTTATAGCCTCTATAGGATCTTCTATTTCCTCGGCCATGGGACCTACTCCTTTCAAGCCGTTTTATCCTAATTCAAATGCATTCTAATAACAATACGTTGTCGTTGTCAAGGTTTTTTTGGCTACGTTGATACGCAACGGCCGGCGCATCTCGCCTCCCGAGACGCGAGTCCGTCGCGATATGACGCCGGCGCCGGCGTAACGCGAACCCTTTCTCCATACCTAAAAACAAAAAGCGACCCCGCGAGGGGCCGCTTTTTCAATTCGAAACCGAATTAAAAGTAGTAACCGAACCCGACTAATACATCTACATATTGGCTGCGATGCGCGGCCCGGACCTCGGGGGAGTGACCGTTAAGATCTACCGCGGCGACGGGCTCGTCAAACAATACCGTATAACGGGGCCCGGCTTCCAACGCCCAACCGCCTAACCTATACTCTACGCCGGCGTTAACGTACACGCCGGGCGCGACGTCCTTTTCCGTCTCGGGCGTGAACGGCGAATCCCAAACTTCGACCGCCAATACGCCGCCGCCGCCTACGAAGGGTTTAACGGGCCCGAAACGCCGTTCGAAATCCCAGCCGTAAGTCACCGATATAACGGCCGTATCTTTGGATAACGCGTAGATCGCCCATGTGTAACCGGGATTTCGCGTAACCAAGTAATAACTATAGCCGAAACCGATCGCTTGCCTGAAGCCGGCCACCGCGGGAATGGACAACCTGGCTTTAAACGCTCCGGCGCCTACCCCCGCATCCATCACGTCTTTATCAACCGCTTTCCCGGGAGCGAAAAACGCGGCGACGCCCAAACCCGACGCCAGGGCGGAGCCGGAGAGTAGTAAGGTAATCGCCGCGCCGATAACGAGCCGTAACGCTTTGCGCGTGCACATAGTTTTCGTACCTCCTTAACCCTATCGACAACCGTCGACGTTACGCGAAGCTGAATAATTAATCTCTTCAACCTACCCGCGAAACCTCGCCGGGGAGGCCGTCATTACTACGCCGATATTATATCATATCTCAACCGTGTTTTGTCGTACCGTATTCGTAGGGCCGTACCTTCAGGTGCGGCCGCCCCCTTGACAAGGGGTTTAAGCCCCTTGTCCAACGACGTTGAAAAAAGGTGGGCCGACCTAAAGGTCGTACCCTACGAAAGCACCCTATCCCCCTGTTTCGCTTTCCGACGTTAAAAGGGTATCAGACTTCCACCGTTTTATGCCGCGCCGAGTGGCAGTTGATATTGACGGCGCAGGGGAAGGAGGCGATGTGGCGGCCGAAGGACTCGACGTGGACCGCCAGCGCCGTCGTCGAGCCGCCGTAGCCCATAGGCCCGATGCCGAGCTTGTTGACGCGCTCCAGGAGCTCCTTCTCGAGCTCCGCGTTCCAGGCGTCCTCCGCCGGTTGCCCCAGCGGCCTGAAGAGCGCCTTCTTCGCCAGGAACGCGCAGTGTTCGAACGTCCCGCCGATGCCGACGCCGACGACGATGGGCGGGCACGGGTTCGGCCCCGCCTCGCGCACCGCCTCCACGACGAAGTCGATTATGCCGTCGCGGCCGTCCGCGGGCTTCATCATCTTGATGCGGCTCATGTTCTCGGAGCCGCCGCCCTTGGGGGCGAGGTGGATGACGAGCTCGTCGCCCTCCGTCGAGATTATGTGGATTATGGAGGGCGTGTTGTCACCGGTATTCTTGCCGACGACGGGGTGGACGACGATGGACTTGCGGAGGTAGCCCTCGTCGTACCCGCGGCGCGTACCCTCGTCGATGGCGTCGCGCAGCGAGCCGCCCGAAACGTGGACGTCGTTGCCCAGCTCGACGACGTAGACGGCGAAGCCGCAATCCTGGCAAAGCGGGTACTCTCCCTGGGTCGCTATTTCGGCGTTCTCCAAAAGCGACGACAGTATCTGCTTCCCTACCGGCGACTCCTCCTTCTCGCGGAAATCCTTGAGCGCCTGGACCGTATCGGCGGGCAGATTATACCCGGCGTCGATGCACATATCTTTGACCTTCTCGGCGATCTCGTCAACGGTAATCTCGCGCATATCGTCCCCTTCGGCACGGTACCGACCCGGGCGCTGCCGCGGCCGGCGTCGTTACGCTTGCGGTTACCCTATTCTATATCACGTAATCCAAAACGATAACGCGCGGGTTCGCCAGGTCCGCCGCCGTTATCTCGACCTCCGCGGCGCCGGCGCGTTCCACGTTCGCCTTCCCCGCCACGAAGTCGTCCACCGTCGCCAGCGGAAAGCCGCACGCGTCCGTCTTGTAGTGCATGGGGATTATTACTTTGGCCTTAAGCTGCTCGGCCACCTTGGTCGCCGTCGCGGCGTCGATGGTAAAGAATCCGCCCACGGGCGTGAGCAGAACGTCCACCGGCCCGATAGCCTCGAGATGCTCGTCGGTAAGCACGTGGCCCAGGTCGCCCAGAAAGGCGACCTTCATGCCGTCCGCCTCGAAAGCGAAGACAATGTTCTCGCCGCGTTCGCTCCCCTGGCTCTCGTCGTGGTAGGTATGCGTCCCGACGAAAGTGAGCCCCTTGACCTTGTGTTCGCCCGGGCCACGAACCACGACCGGCGTACCGCTGAGGTCGCCCGCGCCGGCGTGGTCGTCGTGGTCGTGCGACTGCAGCACGACGTCGCACGCGTCGCCGATGGCGCCGTAGCCGATGGCGCCGTCGTACGAGCCCGGGATATACGGGTCGGTGCAAATATGTACGCCGTCGGCGGTGGTGATGCCGAAAGCGGAGTGTCCGTACCATTTAATCTTCATCCCGCGCCTCCGTTTCATTTTTAACGCTGCCAACTCGACCGCGAAATGTTCCAGCCGAATTTATCCTACCAATTATCGCCCCGAGACTCAAACGGATATACCCCCGCACGCAACACGCGACAAGCTCTACGGCCGCTCAACGGATTTCGACCGACCGCTCGATAGCGTCGAAGTAGGGCCGCGCCGTATCGCGCTGCGGCCCGTACGCCGCGAAAGTAATGAAGTAATAACGTTCGTCGCCGCGGG
>JAZGGY010000103.1:0-3275 GCA_036480675.1 bacterium
CCCGTGCCCCTTGGAATCGAGCGACGCCACCACCGTCGCGACCACCGCCCAGCGCCGCGCGCCTATCTTATGCCGGAAGGTAAGGCGCTCGCCGCCTGCCTCGACGAAGGGCGCCGCCTCCAGGCCATTCGGTATATGGGTAACTTTCGCCGCCGGTACGCGACACCTGCTTCGGAGTTCATCCGCTATCTCGGCCGAGACCGCGACGTGTTTATCGAAAAAGTTCCTCAGGCAAAAACAGTAGAAACGCGCCGCGAGGTCCCGCTTCTCCTGCAGCGTATGGCGGTCGAGGTTTATTTGGCCGTGCTGCGTGGAAACGGTAGCCGCGCCCGCCAGCCGGCCGCCCAGCGCCGCGACGAAGTCCGCCCGTCGCGTATGGGTGTGCACTACGTCGAAACCCTCCCGCTTAACCAGTTCGGAATAACGACGATAACTCCGCACGTCGTATTTGCCCTTGACTTCCGCTTCGAAGGTGGGAACGCCGGCGTCCTTAAACCGCGTTACGTACGGTTGGCCGCTCGGGGCCGCGAGCGCTACGTCGAGGCCGCGCGCCGGCAAGCGCTCGCACAACGCCAACACCGTCGCGAGGTTCCCTCCCCACGACGAGTAGTTGTGGACCATTAGGACCTTCGCCCGGGCAACCACGACCAGCCGCTAACCTGCCGCTGCGTTAAAGGCACGGCGTAATTATTACCGTGCCGTAAAATTAAAAATGGGACGCGCAAATCCCGCAACTCAATTCGCCGGCCCGCCTTTATCGGAGCCGTGAAAGAGGCGGTACCAGAAGCTCTTCTGCTTTTCGGCGCGGATCTCGCCCAGCCGGTCGACGAAGTATACCCGGTAGTAATCCACCATATCCTCGGGCGAGAATACCGGCGTGAGCTCCTCGTCCTGCACCGCCTCGTACCGCTCCTTGAACCCGGCGTCGGACTCGAGCCGCTCTTTAATCATTTCGGCGCAGGCGGCGTCCTCGCCGGCGTCGAACTCCGCCCGGATATCGGCGGGGAGGGCCTCGCGCCACGTGGCGAGCCTTTGGGCGAGGTTCTCCTCCTCGGTCTCCTTGAGCGCGCCGAATACCAGGACGAGCACCGCCGCCGCGACCATTATCGGCAGTACTATCTTCTCAGTTCTCCAAGCCGACATAATCCCAACCTCTCACGCGAAGGAAAGCGCCGCGTAGCCGACGACGTGGCCGTAGTCGCCGGACGCCTCGGCCGACGTGGCGTACCGGATCAGCGTCCCGCCCGAAGCGCCCAGCGCCCGCAGCGCCGCCAGCGCCACCGCCGCGGGCCAGACGCCGCACATCGAGATGTCGTGCGACGCCACGACCTCCAACAGCCCCTCGGCGTCCAGCTCCTTCAGGCGCTCGATGGCGAGCGCGTCCTTGCGCTCGGCGGAGGCCGCGGACTCGTAATGGGTCATGTCGCTCGAGACGACGACGACAGCGTTCTCCTTAAAAGGTTCGAGTGCGGCCGCGACCCCGGCGCCGGTATCGCGGACGGCCGCCGCCGCCATCGGCCCCAGCGCGACGGGTACGATCGTCGCTTCGGGATTGACGTATTGCACGAAGGGGACGACCACCTCGAGCGAGTGTTCCGGGCGGTGGGCGGCTTCGTCCGCTTCCAGAAGCGGGCATTTTTCGAGCAGCGCCGCCGCCACCTCTTCGTTAACCGGCGCGTCACCCAGCGGCGTCCGCCACGCCCCCGCGGGCCATACCGCGTACGGCGCGCCCGCCTCGTGATGCTTGGGTCCCAGCAGCACGACGACCGCCGGGACGTCGAGGCGCGCGAACAGCTCCCCCGCGGTGGGCCCGGAATAGACGTAGCCGGCATGGGGACACAGGCCCCCCGGGTACCGCTCGCGCTCCGCGGCGACGACGTACGTCGCAAGCTCGCGGCGGAGCGACGCCTCGTCCGCGGGGTAGAATTGCCCCGCTACGATAGGCAATCTAAGGTTTGGCGTTGCCATCTCGCGCCGACCGGTAGCTGTACGAACGGATGGCCGCGAGCTCGTCTTCCGTCACCCGGCCATCCTCGATCGCGCCGCGTATGAGCGTAGCGAGCTTTTCCTTCTCGCCCTCCGACAGCCGCGAAAGGTCCCGCGAAATGGGTCCCAGCTCGCGCTTAAGCGCCGCGACCTCGTCCGGCGGTACGCCGGCCTTCTTCGCCATCCGATCGATTACAACTTCCGTAATGAATTCCTCGGGCGGCGTTTCGCCCCGGATAACGCCCAGCAGCTTGTAGCCGGTGCTCGTCGGGTCGTCCGCGGCGCGGCCGAACCAGATCAACGCCGCCGCGACCAAGGCCACTACGGCGCCCGCCAAGACAAGCGCTGCGACGAGGCAGCCGCGCCGGCGGCGGCCGGTGTCTTCTATAGCCATAAAGATGGGTACGGTCCCCGGCGACCATTATAAGAGGGCGGCCCGAACGCGTCAAGCGGAAAGGGGCCCGCTCCTACTGCAGCGCCTTTAGGTTGTCCTCGACGCGCGCCAGCGTGGCCTGGAGGGACTCGAGGCGTTCGGCGTCCGCCGCGACGATGTCCGCCGGCGCCTTTTTTAGGAAGTTCTCGTCGCTCAGCTTGAGGCCCAGCGTCGCGACGTCGCTCTCCAGCTTTTCCTTGGCCCGCTTCAGGCGTTTCATCTCAACGTCGAAGTCTATCACGCCTTCCAGCGCGACGAAGACCGTCAATTCGCCCGCCACCGCGGCCGCGGCGTGGGCGGGCCGCTTGCCGGCGGCGAGCGGCGACGCGCTCGCTACGTGCGCCAACGCGAAGAACGGCGCCAGCTCCTCGGCCGCGGCGGCCGCGTCTTCGGAGGAAAGCATTACGTCGACTTCGCTGGACGGCGGGACGTTCATCTCGGCCCGGATATTCCGCACCGCGCGGACGACGTCGAACAGCAGCTCGAACCTCGCCTCCACCTCCTCGTCCACCGCGCCAACGTCGGCCTCGGGCCAAGGCGCCTGCGCGCAGAACCCTCCGCCCGGCGCCACCAGGTGGTAAAGTTCCTCCGTGATGTACGGCATCACCGGGTGGAAGAGGCGGAGCAGGACGTCGAAGACGTGCCGGGCGACGCGGGCCGCGGCGTCGCCGGCCGGCCCGTGGCCGTACAGGCGCGGCTTTATCGCCTCCAGGTACCAGTCGCAGTACTCTCCCCAGAAGAACTGGTAGAGGGTGTGCACGTAATCGTTGAACCGCATCTCGTCGAACTCCCGCTGGGCCTCGGCGTGCGCCCGGGCGAGGCGCGACAATACCCAACGATCCACCGGCTCCAGCTC
>JAZGGY010000104.1:0-10141 GCA_036480675.1 bacterium
GACTACGTGAAGAACATGATCACGGGAGCGGCGCAGATGGACGGGGCGGTGCTGGTGGTATCGGCGGCGGACGGTCCCATGCCGCAGACGCGGGAGCACATCTTGCTGGCGCGGCAGGTAGGGGTGCCGGCGATGGTGGTATTTTTGAACAAAGTGGACATGGTGGACGACCCGGAGCTGTTGGACCTGGTGGAGTTGGAAGTGCGGGAGCTGTTGGGCAAGTACGAGTTCCCCGGGGACGAGATCCCGTTCGTGCGGGGCTCGGCGCTGAAGGCGATGGAGAGCGGGGAGTGGGACGCGGAGGAGACGAAGTGCATACACGAGATATTGGCGGCCATAGATGACTACATTCCGACGCCGGAGCGAGACGTGGACAAGCCGTTCTTGATGCCGGTGGAGGACGTGTTCACCATAACGGGACGGGGTACGGTGGCCACGGGCCGGGTGGACCGAGGCAAGGTGCGTACCGGGGAGGAAGTGGAGCTGGTGGGGCTGAAGCCGGAGAGCACCAAGACGGTGTGCACCGGCGTTGAGATGTTCCGCAAGACGCTGGACGAGGGGCAGGCGGGAGACAACATCGGCGTGCTGTTGCGGGGCATGGAGCGGGAGGAGGTGGAGCGCGGGATGGTGGTGGCCAAGCCGGGCTCCATCACGCCCCACACCAAGTTCTCGGGCGAGGTGTACGTGCTGACCAAAGAGGAGGGCGGGCGGCACAAGCCGTTCTTCGACGGCTACCGGCCGCAGTTCTACTTCCGGACGACGGACGTTACGGGAACGGTCCACCTCCCCGAAGGGGTGGACATGGTGATGCCGGGAGACAGCGTCTCGATGAAGGTGGAGCTCATCATCCCCATCGCCATGGAGAAGGAGCTGCGGTTCGCCATCCGCGAGGGCGGCCGCACCGTGGGCGCCGGCGTCGTCGCCGCCATCGAAGAGTAACGCGGCCGCCGGGCGATCAAAACACGCAATGCCGAAAAAGAGAATAAAGATCAGGCTCCGGGCTTTCGACCACCGCTTGCTGGACCGGTCGGTGGAGGAGATCTGCGCGACCATACGGCGTACCGGCGCGCACGTATGCGGCCCGGTACCGCTGCCGACGCAGATAAACCGGTACACCGTTCTCCGCTCGCCCCACGTGGACAAGAAGTCGCGCGAGCAGTTCGAGATACGGACCCATAACCGCCTTATCGAGATCGAAGAACACAGCGGAGACACCATCGACGCGCTGACGCGGCTGCAGCTGCCCGCCGGCGTGGAGGTAGAGATCAAACTGTGACCGAGGTTCGCGAACTTATGGCGCTCGGAATGTTGGGAAAGAAACTCGGGATGACGACGGCCTTCGACGAGGAAGGCCGGGCGGTTGCCGTCACCGTCCTCGAGCTGCCCCCCAACCGCCTTACGCAGGTCAAGACGCCCGAGCGCGACGGCTACGCCGCGGTGCAGCTGGGCCTGGGAGAGAAGAAGCGGCCCAACAAGCCGGAGGTCGGCCACGCCGCCAAGTCGGGCGCAGCGCCCCCGGCGGCCTTGCGCGAGTTCCGAACCGCCGACGTCGAATCCTTCAAGGCCGGGGACGTCGTCGACATCTCGATCTTCGAGGGCGTCGCCGCGGTGGACGTCCGGGCCCGGTCCAAGGGCCGGGGGTTCGCCGGCGTAATAAAACGACACGGCTTCCACCGGGGTCCCAAGACCCACGGGTCCAAGGCCTATCGGCGGCCCAAATCCATCGGCGCCTCCGCGACGCCCTCCAAGGTCTACAAGGGCAAGAGGATGCCGGGCCATATGGGCCATCGGTGGCTGACGACGGCGAACCTCAAGGTATTCCGGCTCGACGCCGAGAGGTCGCTTCTAATAGTGAAGGGCGCGGCGCCCGGCCCGAACGGCGGCTTCGTCATCGTCTCGCCGTCGCGTAAAGTGGCGCGCGTCGAATCGTAGTAGTAGGCTATGAAAACGAAATTATTAGACCAGGTAGGACGTGAGACGGGCGAGCTTGAGCTTGCGGACAGCGTCTTCGCCGTGGAGCCGAGGCCGGACCTCGTTCACCTGTGCGTGGTGGCCCAGCTCGCGGCGAAGCGCGCGGGCGCTGCCAAAGTCAAGACGCGGGGCGAGGTTCGCGGCGGCGGCCGCAAGCCCTACCGCCAGAAGGGGACCGGCCACTCCCGCCAGGGGTCCATACGTTCGCCGCAGTGGCGCGGCGGCGGCGTCACTTTCGGCCCCCGGCCCCGCGGTTACGGGAAGAATATCCCGCGCAAAGTCCGCCGCGCGGCGCTCAGGAGCGCGCTGTCGGATAAGGCCCGCGACGGCAAATTGCGCGTCGTAGAGGCCTTGAAGTTCGACGAATACCGGACCATGGGCGTCGTCGAATTGCTGGCGGACATGAACTTGCTCGACGCCAAGGTTTTATTCGTTATCGACGAGAAGAACGAGAAGTTCGTCAAATCGGCCGCTAACGTCCCTGTCGTTAACGTGCGACACCCGGGCAACGCCAGCGTCTACGAGGTCGTCGAGGCCGACGAGCTCGTGATGACCGCGGCCGCGGCGAAAGCGTTGGAACTGAGATTGGCGAAATGAAGGCGCCCCAGGACATAGTGGTTCGACCCATCATAAGCGAGAAGATGGAGTACCTCCAGGAGGCGCAGCGCAAGTACGCTTTCAAGGTGCACCCCGGCGCCAACAAGATCCAGATAAAGGGCGCCGTCGAGACCATCTACAAGGTTACCGTAACCGACGTTAACGTCATGAACCGTATGGGCAAGAAGCGTCGCGTCCGCTACAACGAGGGGCGACGTTCCAGCTGGAAGAAGGCCGTGGTTACCCTCAAAGAAGGGGATACCATCGAGTACTTCGAGTAAATAGTTAGATATGGCCCTAAAAAAATACAAGCCTACGTCTCCCGGCCGGCGCTTCATGAGCGTCCGCTCCTTCGACGGCCTGACCGACAAGAAGCCGGAGAAGCGGCTTCTCAAGGCCAAGAAGCAGCGCGCGGGCCGCGACGGCCAGGGCCGCATCTCGGTCCGCCACCGCGGCGGCGGCAGCCGCCGTAAAATCCGGATCATCGACTTGAAGCGGGCCAAGGACGGCGTGCCGGGCCGCGTCGCGGCCCTGGAGTACGACCCGAATCGCTCCGCCGACATCGCGCTCGTCGTGTACGCCGACGGCGACAAGCGGTACGTAATCGCCAACGAGGGGCTGAAGGTGGGAGACGTCGTGAACGCCGGCGCCGGCGCGGAGGCCAAAGTCGGCAGCGCCATGCCGCTTCGGAACATCCCCGCCGGAACCGTCGTCTCGTGCCTGGAACTCAAGGCGGGCAAGGGGGCCCAGATCGCCCGCGCCGCGGGGACGTACTGCACGCTGCTGGCCAAAGAGGGCGACGTGGGCCACGTCAGGTTGCCCTCCGGCGAAGTAAGGCTCTTTTCGCTCGCCTGCCGGGCCACGGTAGGCGAGATCGGAAACGCCGACCACGCCAACATTAGAATAGGCAAAGCGGGTCGCAATCGCCACCTGGGGTTAAGGCCCACCGTGCGGGGCGTAACGATGAACCCCAACGACCATCCCCACGGCGGCGGCGAGGGTAAGTCCAAGGGCGGCAACCATCCCCAGTCGCCTTGGGGATGGTTGACCAAAGGCGCCCGCACGCGTAAAAAGAAACATTCCGATAAGTACATAGTGAGCCGGCGGAAGAAGTAGCGCCGGCTCGAGCAGCCGAGGAAGAGCTTTGCCACGTTCGACTAAAAAAGGACCGTACGTCGACCTCAAGCTGATGACCAAGATCAGGAAGGTCGACGCGTCGGGCGAAAAAGTCGTCATCAAGACGTGGGCCCGCCGCAGCACGATACCGCCCGAGTTCGTGGGCCACACCATCGCGGTCCACAACGGCCGTAAGTTCGTCCCGGTCTACGTAACGGAGGACATGGTGGGCCACAAGCTGGGCGAGTTCGCGCCGACGAGGGTCTTCCGTTCCCACGGCGGCCCGACGGCCAGGACCTCGCGGCTTAAGTAGTGATGGAATTCAAGGTCAAACAGAAGTGGATTAAGCTCTCGCCGCAGAAGGCGCGGCTGGTGGCGGCCGCCGTCCGCGGCATGGACGTCCAGGACGCGATTGACGTTCTCAAGTTCCTGCCGCAGAAAGCGGCGCCCCTTGTCAGCAAAGCGGTTCGCTCGGCCCTCGCCAACGCCCGCGAGTACAAGGGCGACGAGAAGCCCGACGTCGACAAATTATTCCTGAAGTCGGTAGTGGTTGACGTCGGCCCCACGATGAAGCGCATCAAACCGCGGGCCTACGGCCGGGCCCACCGCATCCTCCGGCGCACGAGCCACATTATGGTGGTGCTGGCCGAGAGGTCGGACGAGGAGCGGGCTGCGACGCGCGCCCGCGGCGAACGCCGGCGCCGGGTCGGACGGCCCGGTGCCCCGACCGAAGAACCGGGGAAGCCGACGGAGGGAGCGGCCGAGGAACGGGGAGCGGCGCCCGCCAAACCCAAAAAGGCGCGCTTCCTGGGATTTAAGAAGAAAGAGGACAAGTACGGTGCCAAGGTCAAGGGTGCGGGAGAGGCGGGCGAGAAACCCGCGGCCGAGCATCGTAAGACCGAGCGCGGAACCAAGCGCGGCCGCAAGAAAAAGTAGCGGCGCGGGAACGGAACTATGGGACAGAAAACGCATCCAATCGGCTTTAGGCTCGGGTACATCAAGACCTGGGATTCGCGGTGGTTCGCCAAGCGCGATTACGCCGCCAAGCTCCACCAAGACCTCGCCATCCGCCGCTACGTCAAGAAGAACTTCAGCAACGCCGCCATATCGCGCGTCCAGATCGAGCGGACGACGGACCGCGTAATCGTCCACATCTGGACCGCCCGGCCCGGGATGATAATCGGCACCAAGGGCGCTCGCATCTCGCAGCTGAGGGAAGACCTCAAGAAACTCATCGGCGGCGACCTCGACGTCGAAATCCGCGAGATAGAGAACGCCGAACTCGACGCGCAACTGGTGGCGGAGAACGTCGCCGCCCAGCTCGAGCGCCGGATGGGTTTTAGGCGCGTTATGAAGAAGACGCTGGCCACCGTCATGAAGCTCGGCGCCAAAGGCTGCAAGATTCAGGTTAAAGGCCGCATAGGCGGCCGCGAGATGGGCCGCCAGGAGAGGTACTCCGACGGCCGCGTCCCGTGCCAAACGCTCCGCGCCGACATAGATTACGGCCAGGCGGAAGCCAAGACCGTCTACGGCGTCGTGGGCGTTAAGGTGTGGATTTTCCGGGACGAGGTGTTGCCCTCCGAGATAGCCGAAAGGGAGGCTCTCGCGGAGCAGACGCGTCGCCCGGCCAAGAGGAAGCGGCGCCGCTCGAAGAAGGGCGGCTCGCGCGAGAGGTAGTAGCGACGTGAGCGTCCGGAGCGCAGATATATGTTAATGCCCAAGAGGACGAAGTGGCGCAAACAACAGCGGGGCCGCCGGCGCGGGAAGGCGACGCGGGGCAACACGCTGCAATTCGGCTCCTTCGGCCTCCAGGCGCGGGAGGCGGCCTGGCTCTCCGCGGCGCAGATCGAGTCGGCGCGCGTCGCCATAACCCGCCACGTTAAGCGCCAGGGGAAGTTGTGGATTCGCGTCTTCCCGGATAAGCCCGTGACGAAGAAACCGCTCGAGACCCGTATGGGCAAAGGTAAAGGCGCGCCCGAGTTCTGGGTAGCGGTTGTCCGTCCGGGCCTGGTCCTGTTCGAGCTGGAGGGCGTAGCGCCCGCCATGGCCCGCGAGGCCATGAGGCGGGCCAAGTACAAGCTGCCCATAAAGACTAAATATTTGGAGATAGAGGAATAGCTTTGGGCCTGAAGAAAGAACGCGAGGAGCTGCGGCATAAAACGGTGGAGGAGCTGGAGATCTCGCTCCGGGACGCCAAGAAGGAGATGTTGGAGATACGGACCAACATCGCCACCCGCCAGGAAGAGGACAACAACCGGAGTAAGATACTCAAGCGCCGCATCGCCCGCATCCTCACCGTCATTGGCGAGAAGCAGCACGCGGTCGCGGCGGCGGCCGCCGGAGATAATCGATGACCGCGACGGAAGAAATAACAGCGGCGCACCGAGGCCGCCGCAAAGTGATGCAGGGCCGCGTGGTAAGCGACGCGGGAGATAAGGCCGTGGTCGTCGAGGTCGAGACCCGAAAACAACACCCATTTTTCAAGAAAATAGTGAAGAGGTCGAAGCGTTTCATGGCGCACGACGAGAACAACGAGTGCCGCGTCGGCGACACGGTCCGCGTAATGGAGACGCGGCCCTTGTCCAAACGCAAACGCTGGCGCCTCGTCGAGGTGGTCGAACGGGCCAAATAATCGGGCGCAAGGGCGAAAGTGATAATACCGTATTCCAGATTGGTCGTTGCCGACAACTCCGGCGCCAAGCAGGCGTCGTGTATCAGGGTCGTGACCGGCTCGGGAGCCAAACGCTTCGCCGAGGTGGGGGATACCATCGTCGCCACGGTTAAAGACGCGTCGCCCCGCGGCACCGTGAAGAAGGGCCAGGTGGTCCGGGCGGTCGTAGTGCGGACGCGCTATCAGACGCGGCGGTCCGACGGCTCCTATATAAAATTCGACGACAACGCGTGCGTCGTCATAAACGAGGGCGGCGAGCCCGCGGGGACCCGTATTTTCGGCCCGGTGGCTCGCGAGCTGCGCGAGAAACGCTTCATGAAGATAATATCTCTCGCGCCCGAGGTGTTGTAGGTAGTGTCTCCCAACGAAAAGAAGCGCCTCTCACGTACGCGCATCTGCTTGCGCAAAGGAGACAACGTCAAGGTGATCGCCGGCAAGGATTTCGGGAGGACCGGCAAGATCCTGCGGGTGATACCCCAAAGGGGGAGGCTTATCGTTGAGGGCGTGAATTTCGTTAAAAAGCACGCCCGGCGGACGCGCGAAGACCGCGCCGGCGGCATTCACGAGATCGAGGCCTCCATTCACGTCTCGAACGTAATGTTGATATGTCCCAAGTGCCGGCAGACCACCCGCCTCGGCAAAACCGAACTCGCCGACGGCACGAAAGTCCGTACGTGCCGAAAATGCGGCGAGGTTTTGGAGCGTTAATTCTTGTCCGGAGAAGCCGTGATAAAACCGCGCTTAAAGAAGAAGTACGAAGACGAAGTAGTGCCGGCTATGATGGCGGAGCGCGGCTACCGCAACCGTTACCAGGTCCCGCACCTCGTCAAGATCGCGGTAAATTCGGGCCTCGGCCGGTACCACGACGACATAAAAGTTTTCGACGCCGCGGTCGACGAAATCGCCGCCGTGACGGGCCAGCGACCCGTGGTCAGCCGCGCCAAGCGGTCGGTGGCGAACTTCAAGGTCCGGATCGGCATGCCGTCCGGCGTCCGCGTGACGCTGCGCCGCGACCGAATGTACGAGTTCCTCGACCGGCTCATCAGCTTCGCGCTGCCGCGGGTACGCGACTTTCGCGGCCTCGACCCCGAGAGCTTCGACGGCCACGGCAACTATACGCTCGGTGTAACGGAGCAGATAATATTCCCGGAGATAGATTACGACAAAGTCGTCAAGATAACCGGGATGAACGTAACGATAGCGACCTCCGCCGGAAACGACGAGGAGGCTCGCAATTTACTAACGGCGTTCGGGATGCCCTTCGGCCGGCCCCGCGCGCACGGTTAAGAGACTCATGGCGAAGAAGGGATTAATTGCCAAGGCCAAGCGGGAGCCCAAATTCAAGGTCAGGCGGTATAACCGCTGCCCGTTGTGCGGCCGGTCCCGCGCCTATCTCCGCAAATTCGAAATGTGTCGGATTTGCTTCCGCGGGCTGGCGCTGCGCGGCGAGATCCCGGGCGTGATCAAGGCCAGTTGGTAGGGGCGGTGCCCTTCGGCGAAAGCCGCGCGGCGCGTCCTAAAGGTTGTAATACATGGTAATGACCGACCCCATAGCGGACTTATTAACGCGGATCCGGAACGGGCTCCGCGCCGGCCACGAGAAGGCCGACGCCCCTCACTCCAAGGTCAAGGAGGAGATAGTCAAAATCCTCAAGGACGAGGGGTTCATATCGAACTACCGCGTTATCGACGAAAGGCCGGCGTCGACCCTTCGCGTGTATTTGAAATACGGGCCGGACAAGGCCGGCGTACTACGGCGCATCGAAAGGGTTTCCCGGCCCGGGCGAAGGGTCTACGCCGACAAGGATAATATTCCCCGCGTCATAAGCGGGTTGGGCTTGGCCGTCCTCTCGACGTCGCAGGGTATCCTGACCGACCGCGAATGTCGAAAGCGCGGCATCGGCGGCGAAGTACTTTTTAGGGCGTGGTAACCGCTATCGGTTGATATGTCTCGCGTTGGAAAAAAGCCCATAACGTTGCCTGAAAAGGTGGAGGTAAAGGTTGACGGTCGGACCGTCAGGGTCAAGGGCCCTAATGGCGGCCTGGAGCGCGTCCTCCACCCGGCGGTGTCCGTCCAGGTCGCCGACGGCCGGGTAACCGTGACGCCGGTCGACGAAAGCCGCGAGAGTCGGGCGCTGTGGGGCCTTTCGCGCACGCTGGTGGCCAACATGGTGGAAGGCGTCTCGCAGGGGTTCGCGAAAGAGCTCGAGATCGTCGGCGTGGGCTATAAGGCCGAACGCCAGGGCGACGTGGTGAAGCTTTCCCTCGGCTTCTCGCGGCCCATCATGTACCAACCGCCCGATGGCGTCACCGTAGAAGTCCCGTCGCCGCAGGCGATCGTAGTTCGCGGAATTGATAAGGAAATGGTAGGCCAATGTGCCGCGGAGATAAGGTTGTTGAGGCCGCCCGAGCCGTACAAGGGCAAAGGCGTTAGGTATAAAAACGAGCGCGTTCGGCGCAAAGTTCGCAAAGGGGCGTTGGGCGGTATAGGCCCCGGCGTGTAAGAGCGGTCGCGATGGTTCACCCTGCGAAAAAAGTATCCAGGCGTTTGAGGAGACACGGCCGCGTTCGCCGCAAGGTGAGCGGGACGGCGGATAAGCCCCGGGTTTGCGTCTTTCGCAGCCTTCGGCATATCTACGTCCAGGTCGTCGACGACTACGCAGGCCGGACGCTGGCGGCTGCTTCCAGCCTGGACCCGGAACTGCGGGGCAAGGTGAACGGCGGCAACGCGGACGGCGCCGCGGCCGTCGGCGAGGCGCTCGCCGGAAAAGCGATCGCCCGGGGCATTACGGAGGTAGTTTTCGACCGCGGCGGGCACAAGTACCACGGCCGCGTCAAGGCGCTGGCCGACGGCGCCCGCAAGGGCGGCCTGCGGTTCTAACGTCAATCACGTCCGGCAAACATGAATAGAAATAGAAGAAGAGAAAGCGAAGAAGACCAACTTTTACAGGACCGCGTCGTAACCATAAACCGCGTCGCCAAGGTCGTCAAGGGCGGCCGGCGGTTCGGTTTCAACGCCCTGGTGGTCGTGGGCGACGGCGCCGGCCGCGTCGGCGTGGCGCTCGGCAAGGCCAACGAGGTCGCCGAGGCGGTGCGCAAAGGCGTGGAGTTGGCCAAGAAGAACATGTTCACGTTCCCCATCGTGGCCGGTACCATACCACACGAGGTTTTGGTAAAGAAGGGCGCGGCCAAAGTTTTGCTAAAACCCGCGGCGCCCGGAACCGGCGTTATCGCCGGCGGCCCCGTACGCGCCATGATGGAGCTCGCCGGCGTCCAGAACGTCTTGACCAAGTCCCTGGGTACGAACAACCCCCACAACGTGCTCGGCGCTACCGTCGAGGGGTTGAAATCGCTTATCTCCCCGGAGGAAGTAGCGGCCCGGCGCGGCGAGTTGCCCAGGCGCGCCCCGAAGAAAGCGGAAGCCGTCCAGGTTGCCGAAGACGAGGAGAAGGCCAAGAAAACCCGCATCGCCCGTCGCATCCGCGCCAAGAAGGACCGCGGCGACGTCGAGACGCCGAAGCCCGTAAAAGAAGAAACCGCCCAGGCCGACGAGAAGGAGAAGGCGCAGGCCGAAGGCGACGCGGCGGAACCGACGGCGGAAGAAACCGCCGGGGCCGACGAGAAGGAGAAGGCGCAGGCCGAAGGCGACGCGGCGGAACCGGTAGAAGAAAAAACCGCCGGGGCCGACGAGAAGGAGGAGGCGCAGGGCGAAGCCGAGACGTCGAAGCCCGTAAAAGAAGAAACCGCCCGGGCCGACGAAAAGGAAGAAGCGCCGGCCGGAGCGGA
>JAZGGY010000105.1:0-13140 GCA_036480675.1 bacterium
CGTGGTCCCGGCGCGCCGCTTCCCCGAATAAGCGCGGATAAACGTGAGCCGGCCCACGTACGGGTCGCTCATAATTTTAAACGCCAGCGCCGAGAACGGCTCGTCGTCGGCCGCCCGACGGACGTCGGTTTCCTTCCGACCCGGCTTGTGGCCTATCACGGGCGGCACGTCCACCGGCGACGGCAAGAAGTCGACGACGGCGTCTATGAGCAACTGGACGCCTATGTTCCTCAACGCCGAGCCACAAAATACGGGGACGATGGAATAGTCCAGCGTCGCCCGGCGGACAGCGGCCACGAGCTCGCCCTGGGTCAACTCGCGGCCGTCGAGGAAAGCTTCCATCGCGGCCTCGTCCACCTCGGCCAGCGACTCGAGCAGGTTTTTACGCCAGGCCATGATCTCGGCCCGGGGCTCCTCGCGCAGGCTGTACAGGCTTATGGGGTCGTAGTTCTTCCCCAGCGTGTCGGCGTCGAAGATGTACGGCGTCAGCGTTATGAGGTCGGTAACGCCGACGAAAGTGTCCTCGGCGCCTATGGGCACTTGTATCGGTACGGCGTTGGCGGCCAGCTTCTCGCGGAGGTCGCTAACCGCGGCGAAGAAGTCGGCGCCGACGCGGTCCATCTTGTTTACGAATACTATGCGCGGTATATGGTAGCGGTCCGCCTGGCGCCATACGGTCTCCGATTGCGGCTCCACGCAGCCGACGGCGCACAGGACGACGACGGCGCCGTCGAGAACGCGGAGCGACCTCTCAACCTCGACCGTGAAGTCCACGTGACCGGGGGTGTCGATAATATTTATGCGGTGGTCGCGCCACGATACCGTGGTCGCCGCAGCGGTAATGGTGATGCCGCGCTCGCGCTCGAGCTCCATCCAATCCATTTCCGCGGCGCCCTCGTCAACCTCGCCGATCTTGTACGTCTTGTCGGTGTAGTACAAGACCCGCTCGGTGACAGTAGTCTTACCGGCGTCGACGTGGGCCGCAATCCCCACGTTCCTTACCTGCTCTATGGGCGACTTCCGCGGCATAATTCCATAGTTAAAAAAACCATCCCCGGCAAGGGATGGCTCTACAGCTCCCCAAGCCCAATGACCTTAGCCCGCATCGGAACGAGCGCGTTGTACCGGATTATTTATCATCGACCAGCCGTACCCGCCGCGGTAATTACCAGCGGTAATGGGCAAAAGCCTTGTTGGCCTCGGCCATCCGGTGCGTGTCCTCCTTTTTCTTATGCGCCGCGCCGGTGCCCTTGGCGGCGTCCAGGATCTCTCCGGCCAATTTATTCTCCATCCGGTATTCAGACCTGGCCAGAGCCGCGGCCTTGAGCCAACGTATGGCCAGCGCCCCGCGCCGCTGCTGCGGTACTTCGACCGGCACCTGGTACGTGGCGCCGCCGACCCTCCGGGACTTGACCTCCAGCGACGGCTTGACGTTGTTAAGGGCCCGGGTGAATACGGCCAGCGGGTCTTCTCCCGTTTTTTCGGCCACGATTTCCATCGCGCGGTGGAATATACCTTCGGCCACGGAACTTTTGCCGCGCGACACGATGTTATTCACGAACCTCGTCACGAGGGGCGACCCGAACTTGGGGTCGGGGGGCCAACTGCGTTTATCGGGTTTGCGCGAACGCGCCATTGTGCGTTAAACCTCCGCGTTACGATGTCGCCCGGAAGGCGGTCTTACTTCGCCTTCTTGGGCTTTTTGGCGCCGTATTTCGACCGGCTGCGGTTGCGATCCGACACCCCCGAGGCGTCGAAGGCGCCGCGAATAACGTGATAACGGACGCCCGATATATCCTTGACCCGGCCGCCGCGCACCAGGACGATCGAGTGCTCCTGCAGGTTGTGGCCCACGCCGGGGATCTAGGCCGTCACTTCGGTGCCGGTAGTAAGCCGCACCCGGGCCACCTTGCGGAGCGCCGAATTGGGTTTTTTGGGCGTCACGGTCCACACGCGCGTACAAACGCCGCGGCGCTGCGGACATTTGGCGAGCGCGGGCGACTTCGACTTCCTTCGCACCCGGGCGCGGCCGTGTCGTACGAGCTGATTTATTGTAGGCATAATCTCTCCGTTAGCCGCCGCAAGACGCGGCGTTACTTCTCGCTAACCAGTTCCTCCTTGACCTCCTCGGCCTCCGCCGGGACCTCCTCTTCGACTTGGAGGGTTAACTTGGACGCGTCGAAGGCGCCCAAGCCCGCCGGGATCAAGTGTCCCATGATGACGTTCTCTTTCAACCCCAACAGGTTATCCCGCTTGCCGGAGAAGGCCGCCTCCGCCAGGATGTGAGTCGTCTTCTGGAAGGAGGCCGCGCTGATGAACGAATCGGTGGAAAGCGCCGCCTCGGTTATACCCTGTAAGATGGGGCTGGCCGTGGCCGGCTTCTTTCTCTGGCCTATTATTTTCTCGTTGGCGTCGCGGAAAGTGAACTTGTCCACCACCTGCTCGGGCAGGAACTTGGTATCGCCCACCGTCTCGATCTTCACCTTCCGCAGCATCTTGCGCACGATGCTCTCGAGGTGTTTGTCGTTGATGTCGACGCCCTGCAGCCGGTAGACCTCCTGGATCTCGTTCACCAGGTACTCCTGGACCTCTTTGTCGCCCTTGACGCGGAGGATGTCGTGGGGGTCGATGTTGCCGTCGCACAGCTGTTGGCCGGCGGTCACCAGGTCGCCTTCGTGAACCTTCAGGTGCTTCCCCTGCGGAATTTCGTATTCCTTGGCTTGATGTTCGCCGGCGACGACTATTTTACGCTTACCCTTCCGCGTCCCCTTGATTTCGACGTGGCCGTCGATCTCGGCGATTATGGCCGGGTTTTTGGGCCGGCGCGCCTCGAACAATTCCGCGACGCGCGGCAAGCCGCCGGTGATGTCGCGGGTTTTGCCGATCTCGCGCGGGAGCTTGACCAACAGCCTGCCGGCTTCGACCCGGTCGCCGTCGTGGACGATGAGGTACCCGCCGTACGGAACGGGATATTCGACGCTTTTTCCGCCGCGGCCGCCGGTGCGGACGACGATGTGGGGGTCGAGGTCCTTACGCCTGGTCCCGCCCACGACGACGCGCTGGATTAAGCCCGCTGCGTCCACCTCTTCGCGGAGGGTAACGCCGTCAATTATGTCGCGCAACTCAACCTTGCCGCCGACGTCGGCGAGAATGGGCTCGCTGTAGGGGTCCCACTCGTATATGACCTGGCCCTTCTCCAACAGCTGGCCGTCCTCCACCTTCAGCGTCCCGCCGTACGGCACGGTGTACTTTATCCGGTCCCGGCCTTCCTCGTCGACGATATTCAACTCCGCGTTGCGCGACAGGACGACCGTCGAACCGTCGGGCCTTTCGACCTTGCGCAGTCGCTCGAAGCGGGCGTTACCGGCGATTTTGGCCAAGATCTTGGACTGTTCCACGATGCGGCTGGCCGTACCGCCGACGTGGAAGGTGCGGAGCGTAAGCTGCGTTCCGGGCTCGCCGATGGATTGGGCCGCGACGACGCCCACCGCCTCGCCCACGTCCACCATCTTGCCGGTGGCGAGGTTTTTGCCGTAGCAGTGCGTGCACACCCCTCGGCGCGACTCGCACGTCAGAACGGACCGTATCTTGGCCGACGTAACGTTGGACATCTCGATCTTCTCGGCCTCTTCTTCGTCAATGAGCTGGTTGGCGGCGACGATGAGCTCGCCGGTGACCGGGTCGTATACGTCCTCCAGTGCTACTCGCCCCAGCACGCGGTCGCCCAGCGACGCGATTACCTCCTCGCCCTCTTTGAGGGCCGCCATTTCGATGCCGAGCAGCGTACGGCAGTCGTCCTCGGTCACGATGAGGTCGTGGGCCGCGTCCACCAGCCGCCGCGTGAGGTAGCCGGCGTCGGCGGTCTTGAGCGCCGTATCGGCCAGGCCCTTGCGGCCGCCGTGGGTCGAAATGAAATACTCCAGCACCGACAGGCCCTCGCGGAAGTTGGAGAGGATGGGCTGCTCGATGATCTCGCCGATGCGGCCGGTGATCTTCTTCTGCGGTTTGGCCATCAGGCCCCGCAGGCCGCAGAGTTGGCGGATCTGATTCTGGGAGCCCCGCGCCCCGGAATCCGCCATAATGAATACGGGGTTGAAACCCTTGGCGTCCTTCGACAAACGCTCGAAGACCAACTCGCCCAGAACGTCGGTAGTCCTGGTCCACGCGTCGATGACCATGTTGTAGCGCTCGCCGTACGTGATGGCTTGCTGCTTGTAGAGCTTCTCGATCTTCTCGACCTCGCGCTTGGTCTCCTCGATGAGGGCCGTTTTCTCGGGCGGTACGACCAGGTCGTCGACGCCGAAGGTAACGCCGGCCAACGTAGCATGCGAGAAGCCCAGGTCCTTCAGGGCGTCCAAAAGCGAGACCGTGCAGGAGAGGCCGTATTCTTTATAGACTTCCGCTATTATCCCGCCCACCGTTTTCTTATCGACCGTTTTGTTGACGAAGATGAAGCCGTCCGGCAGAACCTCGTTGAACAGTACTCGGCCTACGGTGGTGTCGATCAGCTCACCGTACATGCGGACTTTGATCTTGGCGTATCGGCCCACTTCGCCCAGCTCGTAGGCCAACGTGGCCTCGTCGACATCGGCGAAGGCTTTGCCCTGGCCCTTCTCGCCCTCCTTGGGCTTGGTGAGGGCGTAACACCCCAGGACGATATCCTGGGTAGGCGTAGCGAGCGGCTTGCCGTGCGCCGGCGACAGGATGTTGCGCGTGCTGGCCATCAACAGCTTGGCCTCGAGTTGGGCCTCGGGCGAGAGCGGGACGTGAACCGCCATCTGGTCGCCGTCGAAGTCGGCGTTGAAGGCGGTGCATACCAGCGGGTGTATCCTGATGGCGGAGCCCTCGACCAGCACCGGTTTGAAAGCCTGTATGCCGAGGCGGTGCAGCGTGGGCGCGCGGTTGAGCATTACCGGGTAGTCTTGGATGCACTCTTCCAGGATGTCCCACACCTCGGGCTTTACCTGCTCGACGAGGCGCTTGGCGCTCTTGATGGTGTGGACGAAGCCGTGTTCTTCGAGCTTCTGGATGATGAAGGGCTTGAAGAGCTCGAGCGCCATCTTTTTGGGGATGCCGCACTCGTGGAGCTTAAGCTCCGGCCCGACGACGATGACGGCGCGGCCGGAGTAGTCCACCCGCTTACCCAACAGGTTCTGCCGGAAGCGCCCCAGCTTGCCCTTGAGATTGTCGGACAGCGACTTGAGGGGCCGGTTGTTGACGCCGCGCACGGCGTATCCCCGCCGGCCGTTGTCCAACAGCGCGTCCACCGACTCCTGCAACATCCTCTTCTCGTTGCGCAGGATGACGCTCGGCGCCTTGAGCTCGATCAGCTTGCGGAGGCGGTTGTTCCGGTTGATCACGGTCCGGTAGAGGTCGTTGAGGTCCGAGGTGGCGAAGCGGCCGCCGTCGAGCGGCACCAAAGGCCTGAGGTCCGGCGGCAGCACCGGGAGGACTTCCAGGATCATCCACTCCGGCCGGTTCCCCGACTTACGCACCGATTCGACGAGCTGTAGCCTCTTCAAGAAAGTCTTCCGCTTCTGCTTCGATTTCGTCTCCTCGAGGTCGACCTTGAGCTCCACCGACAACTTCTCCAGGTCCAGCTCCTCGAGCAGCCGCCGGATGGCGGGCGCCCCCATCTCGGCGACGAATTCGCCGGGGAACTTCTCGTAGAGGCGGCGGTACTGCTCCTCCGAGATAATCTGGCCGGCGGCGAGCTCGGTCTCGGACTTAAGGCCCGGGTCGACCACCAGATAGGAGGCGTAGTAGACCACGCGCTCCAGGTCCCGGCTCGAGATGCCCAACAGGTTGGCGACGTAATTAGGCGCGCCCTTGACGAACCATATGTGGGCCACCGGCGAGACTAGTTTGATGTGGCCCATACGCTCGCGGCGCACCCGCGACTCGGTCACCTCGACGCCGCAGCGGTCGCAGACGACGTTGCGGTTCTTGATGCGCTTGTATTTACCGCAGGCGCACTCCCAATCCTTGGTGGGACCGAAAATGCGCTCGCAGAACAGGCCGTCCCGTTCCGGCCGGAACGTCCGGTAGTTGATGGTCTCGGCCTTCTTCACCTCGCCGTGCGACCACGAGAGGATCTTCTCGGGCGAGGCTATGCCGATGGTGACGGACGTAAACTCTTTCCGTTGCTTTCTCTTATCGTCGTAAAGTCCCCAGATCACTTTTTCCCCCGACGCATTTAGGCCGGTACCGGCGCCGCGGTCGGGCGCCGGCGAGCGGGTCCGGCTTTACGCCTCCTCGGGATGAACGTCCAGGCACAATGCCCGGAGTTCGTTAATTAAAACGTTGAACGATTCGGGCGTGTCGGCTTCCGGTATGTTGCGGCCCTTGACGATGGCCTCGTAGGTGCGCGCCCGCCCCAGGACGTCGTCCGACTTGATGGTCAACAGCTCCTGCAGCGTGTACGCCGCGCCGTACGCCTCCAGGGCCCAAACCTCCATCTCGCCGAAGCGCTGGCCGCCGAACTGGCCCTTTCCGCCCAACGGCTGCTGCGTCACCAGCGAGTACGGCCCCACCGACCGCGCGTGGATCTTGTCGTCGGCCAGGTGCAGCAATTTAAACAGGTAGATGTACCCGACGGTCACGTCGTGGCTGAACGGTTCGCCGGTGCGGCCGTCGTACAGCGTCACCTTTCCCGAGGCCGGGATGCCGGCCTCCTCCAGGTACCGCTTTATCTCGTCTTCGGAACCGCCCTCGAAAATCGGGCACTCGAAGAACTTATTCAGCTTTTGGGCCGCCCACCCGAGGTGGGTCTCGAAGATCTGCCCCACGTTAAGGCGGCTCGGTACGCCCAACGGGTTGAGGATGATGTCGACCGGCGTGCCGTCTTCCATATAGGGCATATCTTCTTCCGGCACGGCTTTGGCTACGACGCCCTTGTTGCCGTGCCGGCCGGCCATCTTATCGCCGATGGTGAGGCGTCGCTTGCGGGCGACGTATACTTTGACCATCGTGAGCACGCCCGGCGGCAAGTCGTCGCCCTTGCGGATGCGGTCGGTCTCCTTGTCTATCTGGCTCGAGACCTCGTGGGCGTAGTTGTGGAATCGGTCCACCACTTTCTCCACGTTCCGCCCCACGACGCCGTGCATCCGTACGCGGCGTTCGACTACCGGCTCCAGTATCTTTTTGCGGAGCACGGCGGGCGTCACTTTGGCCCCCTTGCCCAGCAGCGCCCCGCCGGTTAAGTCGTCAACCAGCCGGTAATTGAAGGTATTACCCAACAGGAGTTTCGTGAGCTGCTTCTCGCACACCTCGCGCGCGGCGTCGACCTTCTGCTTCTTCTCGTTCTCGAGCTTATCGATGCGCCGGGCCTCGTCGGCGCGGGCGCGGCCGTCGACGCGCTCCCGCTCCTTGCGCGAGAAGACTTTCACGTCGACGACGATGCCACTCATCCCGGGCGGCGCTTTGAGCGAGGCGTCGCGCACGTCGCCCGCCTTTTCGGCGAAGATAGCCCGCAACAGCCGCTCCTCCGGCGTGAGCTCGGACTCGCCCTTGGGCGCCACCTTGCCCACCAGTATGTCGCCGGCGTGCACCTCGGCGCCGACGCGTATTATCCCGTGCTCGTCGAGGTTCTTGAGCGCGTCGGAGCCGACGTTGGGGATGTCGCGGGTGATCTCTTCCCGGCCCAGCTTGGTCTCGCGGCACTCGATCTCGAATTCCTCGACGTGGATGGAAGTGAAGCCTTCGCTCTCGACCAGCTGCTTACTCACGACGATGGCGTCTTCGAAGTTGTAGCCCATCCACGGCATGAACGCGACGAGGATGTTCCGGCCCAAAGCGAGCTCGCCGTCCTTGGTGGCCGGGCCGTCCGCGATCACCTGGCCGGCCTTTACCCCGTCGCCCTTATGGACGATGGGAATCTGGTTGAAACAGGTGTCCTGGTTCGTCCGCTCGTGCTTCTTCAGTCTGTAGTGGTCCGGCTCGAACCACCCGTACGCGGCGTCGTCCTCGGCGGTATCGGGGCGGATGACGATGGCGTCGGCCGTGACCTTTTCGACCGTACCCGCGGCCTTGGCCGTCACGATTACCCCCGAATCCCGGGCCACGCGGCCCTCCATGCCGGTGGCGACGTACGGCGCTTCGGTATTCACCAACGGTACCGCCTGCCGCTGCATGTTGGACCCCATGAGGGCGCGGTTGGCGTCGTCGTGCTCCAGGAACGGGATCAAAGAGGTGGAGATAGAGACGAGCTGGCGCGGCGATATATCGACGAAGTCCATCTCCCTGGGTTCGATCAGAATGAACTCGCCCCGCCGGCGCGCGTATACGTAGTCGGCGGTAACACGCCCCCGGCCGTCGACGGGCGCGTTGGCCTGGCCGATGGTGTAGTTGTCCTCTTCGCCGGCGTCGAGGTAGACCACCTCGTCGGTGACGCGGCCTTTCTTCACGACCAAGTACGGCGTCTCGATGAACCCGAACTCGTTAATCCGGGAGTAGGTCGCGAGGCTGGTGATGAGGCCGATATTGGGCCCCTCCGGCGTCTCTATGGGGCACATCCGGCCGTAGTGGGTGTAGTGGACGTCGCGCACCTCGAAGTTGGCGCGCTCGCGGGAGAGGCCGCCGGGGCCGAGCGCCGAGAGGCGCCGCTTGTGGGTGAGTTCGGCCAGCGGGTTAATCTGGTCCAGGAACTGGCTAAGCTGGCTCGAGCCGAAGAACTCCTTTACCGCGCTGGTGAGCGGTTTCGCGTTCACCAGGTCCCGCGGCATGCTTTCCTCCAGGTCGAGGATGCTCATCCGCTCGCGGATGACCCGCTCCATACGCGTCAGGCCCACCTGGAAGCGGTACTCCAACAGCTCGCCCACCGCGCGCACGCGCCGGTTGCCCAGATGGTCGACGTCGTCCGCCTCGCCCTCCCGGGCGTGCAGCGTGGCCAGCTCTCGCACCGCCTCGAGTACGTCTTCGCCGTGCAGCGTCCTGTCCTCCAACGGGAAGTCCAAACCCAACTTCATGTCGAGCTTGCGGCGACCCACCTTGCTCAGGTCGTACCGCTTGGGGTTGGCGAAGAGGTTCTCGAACGCGGCCTCCGCCGTCTCCAGGTTGGAGAGGTCGCCCGGGCGGATCTCGTTGTAGATCTTGATCAACGCGTCGGCGCGGGTCTTGACGCGGCTTTCGTCGTCTTTGCGCAACGTCGGCAAAAAGGCGCCGACTTCGAGGCCGTTGCGCGAGGCCAGGACTTCCACCGCCTTGACGCGGTTGTCGCGCAGGAGGTCGAGCACGTTCTCGTCGATTTCGGTGAACCGCTTAAAGAGGGTAGTACCCTCCGCGGTCATAACGTCCGAAGCCAGGAAGTTACCGAGCAGGCCCGTCCGCCGCGACACGTTGACCGGCTCCACGTCGAATAAGAGCCTGGCGATTTCGCCCGCGTCGCCGTAGCCGAACGCGCGCAGCAATACCGTTATCGGTATGCGCGGCTGCCGGTTCGTCCGGTCGATGGAGAAGTTAAGCACGCCGTTGACGTCGAACGCGATCTCGAGCCAGGCGCCGCGATGGGGGATGATGGACGCGCCGTAGAGGATCTTCCCGCTGGAGTGTTCCGTTTGCTTGAAGACCAACCCCGGCGAGCGGTGCAACTGGGAGACGATGACCCGCTCCGCGCCGTTGATAATGAACGAACCGCGCTCGGTCATCATCGGGATCTCGCCCAGGTAGAGCTCCTCTTCCCGAATGTCGACCACTCGCGGCTCTTTGTCCGGCGCTTCGCGTTCGCGCACCACGAACCGGAACTTGGCGCGCAGCGGCACGCCGTACGTCATCCCCTTGATCTTACATTCCTCGATGGTGTACTTGGTGTAGCCGATGTTGTACTCGACGAATTCGAGGTAGGAATCGCCGTTGAAGTCGTAGATGGGGAACGTATTGTCGAAGATGTACTGCAAGCCCTGGGAGGCGCGCTTGGTGGGCAGCGTCAGGTGCTGCAGGAAGTCCTCGTAAGACTTCTTCTGGATATCCAACAGGTTCGGGATGTCTATCGGCTCGACCTCGTCGGCAAAAGATATTCTTTTTATCGTCAAACCCCCAGCACTCCTTCAGGCTTTCGCCTGGTAAAGGGCCCCGCCGCCGGTAGCCGAACCGGCCGCGTCGCCGCGCCCAACTCGCCTCGGCCTTTACCCGCCGGTGACTTACTCCAACCCAACGGTAGCCCCGACCTCTTCCAGCTTCGCTTTGACCTGCTCGGCGTCCTCTTTCGACAAACCTTCCTTGACGGGAGAGGGCGCACCGTCCACGAGCTCTTTGGCCTCTTTCAAACCCAGCCCCGTAACCTCGCGGACCACTTTGATGACCGGAATCTTATTGTCGCCGATAGCCTTCAACGTTACGTTGAATTCGGTTTTCTCCTCCTCGGCCTCCGCTCCTTCGGCGGGGGCCGCCGCCGCGACTGCCGTCGGCACCGCGGCCGTAACGCCAAATTCCTCTTCGAGCTCCTTCACCAGCTCCGAAAGCTCGAGCACCGTCATCGACTTTATGGCTTCCATGATCTTTTCCTTGGTCATAAATCGTTCGCCCGAGCGGGCTTTCCTCCTTAAATAATGCCGTATAGATTACAACGCAATTCCGCGGCTACTCGGCCGAGGCCGCGGCGTCCTCTTCTCTTCTCTTATCTGCGACCGCGGCGAGCGTCGCGACCGCCTTACGAAGCACTCCCGCCAAAACGGCGGCCAGCGAGGTATGGGGCGACTTCATGGTCGCGAACAGCATCGCCAGGAGTACGTCGCGCGGCGGCGTCCTGGCCAGCGCGCCGATCTTCTCCGGCCCGATGAATTCGCCGCCCAACAGGCCGCCCTTGATCGTGAAGCTCTCGTACTCCTTGCGGAAATCCACCAGGATCTTCGCGACGACGACCGGCTCCTCGCCCACGAAGGCGATGCCGGTAGCACCTTCCAACAACGTGCCCAAAGTCTCGGACGGCGTCTCGGTAAGGGCGCGTTCCGCCAACGTGCGCTTGGCGACGACGTAGCGCGAACCCTCGGCGCGCAGCTTGGCGCGAAGCTCGGTCATGCCGGCCACGTCTACGCCGCGGAAATCGGTGAACAACGCGCCGCCGGTCTCGCCAAAGGCCGTCTTGAGGTCGGCCAGTATCGCTTCCTTCTTCTGTTTACTAATAGGCATTTCGCAGCACCGTCGCTTGGGCGGCGTTAGCCGCTGGCCAACGCCGAAGCCTCCTGCTTACTCACGCGGATGCCGGGACCCATCGTGCTCGAGATCGTCAGCCTCCGGAGGTATAGCCCCTTCGCCGCCGCCGGCCGCGCCCTCACGACGGCCTCGATCGCCACCGTAGCGTTCTCAGTTAGCTGCTCGTCGGTGAACGACAGGCGGCCGACCGTCATATGCACGTTCCCCAACTTGTCGACGCGGTAATCCACCTTGCCCTTCGTGATGTCCCCTACCGCCTTCGCGACGTCGAACGTCACGGTCCCGGTCTTGGGGCTGGGCATTAATCCGCGGGGCCCGAGCAATTTACCCAGCCGCGCGACGTCCTTCATCACGTCGGGCGTCGCCACGATACGGTCGAAATCGAGCCAATTCTCCTTCTCTATCTTCGTGAGGTACTCCTCCAAGCCGGCGTAGTCGGCCCCGGCTTCCTCGGCCTCGCGCACTTTCTCGCCCTTGGTCAGGACCAGGACGCGCACCGCCTTGCCGGTCCCGTGAGGTAGAACCACCGAGCCACGGACCATCTGGTCGGCGTGCCGCGGGTCGACCCCCAGCCGAAACGCCAAGTCCACCGTCTCGTCGAAGCCGGCGTAGGCCGCTTCGCGCACCAGCTTTATGGAATCCGCCACCGCGTACTCGGCCTCGCGGTCAACCTTCGTCTTCGCTTCCGCGTACTTTTTTCCCGCCACGTGCTAATCCTCCGACCTCCGAGGAGGTCGTTACTCGACAGTGATGCCCATCGAACGGGCGGTCCCCTCGATTATCTTCACCGCGGCCTCGAGCGACGCCGCGTTCAGGTCCACCATCTTGGTGCGCGCGATGTCCTCGACCTGCTCGTACGTCACCGTCGCGACCTTTTCGCGGTTCGGTTCCGGCGAGCCCTTGGCGATATTGGCCGCCTTCTTGAGCAGGATCGCCGCCGGCGGCGTCTTAATCTCAAAAGTAAAGGACTTATCGTGATAGACGGTGATAATGACGGGTACGATGAGCCCTTCCTTGTCCTTGGTGGCCTCGTTGAACTGCTGGCAGAAGGCCATGATGTTCACGCCGTGTTGGCCCAGCGCGGGCCCCACCGGCGGCGCCGGGTTCGCCTGCCCCGACGGCACTTCCAATTTGATTTTCGCGAATACCCTTTTAACAACCATAACCAAGGCCTCCGGCCTCGACGCCGCGTCGCTAGCGGGCCTTCTCGACCTCCGAGATATCCAACTCCACCGCCGTCGCGCGGCCGAAGACCGTCACCATAATCTTGCACTTGCCGCGGTCGGGATAAACCTCCTCCACCACGCCGGAGAAGTTGGCGAACGGGCCCGAGGTAATGTTGACGACGTCGCTCTCCTCGAAGTCGACCTCGACCTCGAGCTGGGGCTTGCGGCCCTCGACCTGGTCCAACACTATTTGAACCTCTTCGTCCGACAACGGCGTCGGCGCGGCGCCCGAGCCGACGAAGCCGGTGACCCCCGCGGTCCGCCGCACGAACCCCCAGGACTCCTCGCTGACCTTCATCTGGACCAGCACGTACCCGGGGAAGAAGACCTTTCTGCGGACGCTCTTGCCCTGCTTGGTCTGGGTGGTGACATCCTCCGCCGGAACGAGCAAGTTGTAGATCAAACCGCCCAGTTTCCGCTCGTCCACCGCGCGGTCGACGGCGGCCTTGACCTTCTGTTCGTGGCCCGTCAGCGTGTGGACGACGTACCACCGCACGTTCGGGTCTTCCACCCGAACCTGGTACGCGGAGTTTTCTCGCTCGTCGCGCGCGGCTTCCGCGCCTTCGGTTCCCGCCGTAGCGGCACTTGCCTTTTCTTCGGCCAAAACCACTTCTCCCGCTCGCCTACAGGATGCGGATCATTATCTCCATTAATATCTTATCCCAGACGCCGATCAACGCCGCTACCATCAGCGTCGTTATGATTACGACGATGGTCGAGGAGAAGACCTCGATCCACGTGGGCCAGGTTACTTTCTTCAGCTCGG